>JBGSYU010000021.1:0-6584 GCA_041750715.1 Lacipirellula sp. | reverse complement strand
GCTGTTCACCGCCGTCTCCGAGGACGGTGGCGCCCATTTTTCACCGCCTCGGCCGGTGAGTCGCGGACGCTATGACGCCGCGCCGACGCCGATCACTGGCGCCATCCTGCTTCTGCCCGACGGGCGGTGGGCGGCGCCGTTTGAAGTCAATAAGCACTACGATGATCCCAATCCTTGGCAGCACGCCTCCTGCCTTACGTATTCATCGGACCTGGGAGCAAGTTGGTCGGAGGTCGCCGTCGTTCACTCGGACCCGGCGCGGCGAATGTTTTGTTGGGACCAACGGCTTGCGGTACTGTCCGATGGCGCCCTGTTTGGGCTGTTTTGGACATTCGATAGCCGGGCCAACGCTTATCTGAATATTCACGCGCGCCGATCGAGTGATTCGGGCCGATCGTGGGGCCCGTTAGTCGATACGGGCGTCCCCGGCCAGCCCGCGCGCTCCGTCGGGCTTGCGGATGGCCGCATCGCGATGGTTTACGTGGATCGGACTGCCGAGCCGCAGATCAAGGCCCGCGTTAGTCACGATCAGGGCCTGACATGGCCGCGCGAAAGTGAACTACTCATCCACGAGCGAACGACGGGCCGCTCCGCGACGTGGGATAAGGCCTCGATGCAAGACGCCTGGGCTGAAATGTCGGAGTTCTCGGTTGGCCTGCCCGATGCCGTCGCCCTGCCCGACGGGGACGTCTTAACGGTGTATTACAGCGGCGACCGTCCCGATCATACTGATGTGCTTTGGTCGCGGATCAGGGTGTGAGCCGCATGTATTTGGAGCGAGACGCCTCCTGCGTCCGACGTATTAGATGGTTTGGTGCAATAGAGTGGCAGAGTGAAACTTGGCGATGTATCCGATCCTTCCGCAACGTGGCACAAGGGCATGGGGCCGCCTTCAACCTCCGTTTAACGACCTAGACGATCGTAGAGAACGATGGGGCATCTCCGACTACTCGATCTGGCGATGATGGTCGCGTACGCGGCGCTCATGCTGTTTATCGGCTGGTGGTATTCTCGCCAGCAAGAGACGTCGGAAGACTACTTCGTGGCGTCGCGCAACTCCAGTCCGTGGCTGGTCGGCGTCTCGATGATCGCGACGATGCTCAGCACGGTCAGCTACATTGCAACGCCCGGTGAGATGATCGCGTTCGGACCGGGCATGTTCTGGAGCTCGCTGCACGGCCCTTTTAGCTTCGTTATCGTCGGTTACCTAATTATCCCCCATATCATGAAGCGCCGCGTAACCTCAGGGTACGAGCTGCTCGAGTCCCAGTTTGGAAACGCCATTCGACGAACCGCGTCCTTACTGTTCATCCTGGCGAGGCTCGTCTGGATGGGCCTGGTGATCTATACCTGCAGCAAGGTTATCGCCGACATCACACGGCTTCCCCTCCCCTATGTCCTCGCCGCAGTCGGGGCCGTTACCACTGCCTACACGGTCATGGGGGGCATTCGCGCCGTTATCGTAACTGATGCGTTACAGTTCCTCGTTCTCATGCTCGGTGGAATCATGGTGGTCGCCTATGTGACCTACCGGTTCGGCGGGTTCTCCTGGTGGCCCGATTGGAAATCCAAAGCAATTGCGGACCTCCACTGGCAACACGTGCCGCTGTTCTCGTTCAGCCCGTTCGAGCGAGTGACCGTTTTCACGGCCCTAATTAGCTCGATTCTCTGGTGGGTCTGTAACGCCGCCTCGGATCAGATGATGATTCAACGCTACCTATGCACTCGCGATGCACGCTCGGCCCGGAGAAGCTTCCTCTACTGTCTCATCGGCGATCTTTCGATCGTCGTCGTCCTGTGGATCATTGGGTTTGCGCTGCTGGGATATTACCTACGCTTCAGCGCGGACGCGCCTGACCCGGCATTGGCAATTTCCCAACAGGCCGACGAATTGTTTTCGCACTTCATCGCCACTGCTTTACCCACGGGATTGCGAGGATTGATTGTTGCAGCGCTGTTTGCGGCCGCGATGTCGAGTCTTTCTTCTGGAATTAGCTCGGTCGGCACCGTTCTGATCATCGACTTCGGCAACATTTTTGCCCGAGGAACTGGCGGAGAGCCGCACGCCTTGGCGCGCCGCGCCAAGCACTTGGGGCTCGTGATCGGACTGGCTTCAATTTTGTTCAGTTTTGTGATTGGCTATGTTCCCGGCGAGAATATTTACACGATCGCGTTCCGGATCAGCGGATTCTTCGTGGCGCCGTTATTCGCGCTGTATGTCTTGGCGTTCTTCGTCCCGTTCAGCACTCCAGCCGGCGCATGGGCGGCGATCATCGCTGGATTCTTCTCCGGTATCTTGTTCTCGTATTGGGAGCAGATCGTCGGAATTGTGACGCCCACCAGCAGCCTATCGGTGCTCCTGATCATGCCCTTTTCGCTGGCGATAAGCCTGGGGGCGGGAATGTTGATAAGCCTTGTGACGACTGGACGCGACGCTGATCGAGCGTCGGAGTTGCTGGAGCAACCACCCGCATGAACGCCCACGCCTCGGGAGATGACGACAAGGATTCGGTCGCGAGGTCGCACGCGCGAGCTAACGATGCCAAGCCGCGGCGCCATGTCCTCGTCGTCGGCGTTGGGTCCATCGGCGAACGGCACCTTCGCTGCTTTCTGGAAACCGGCCGGGTTCAGGCGTCATTTTTCGACGCGAATTCGAGTTTGACGTCACAGATTGCCGCGCGTTACCCCCATGCACGGCCTTTGCCGAGCCTCACCGCAGCCGAGGAAGCGGGTGTGACGGCGGCCGTCATTGCGACGCCGGCCCCGCACCATGTGGCGCTGGCGACGCAACTGGCTAAAGCTGGCATTCATGTGCTGATCGAGAAGCCGCTTGCGGTGTCGTTGGTCGGAGTTGAGGCGCTGCAGGAGGCGGTTCGACTTCGAAACGTTGTTGCAGGAGTTGCCTACGTGTACCGGTCGCATCCGGCGTTGGCTTCGATGCGATCGGCCATTATCTCGGGGCAACTGGGGCGTCCGGTGGAGGTGGTCGCCGTCGCCGGCCAGCACTTTCCAACGTATCGGCCGACCTATCAGGAGACCTACTACGCATCGCATGCCAGCGGGGGCGGGGCCGTACAAGACGCGCTCACCCATGTGATCAATGCCAGCGAATGGCTCGTGGGGCCGGTCACTCGACTGGCGGCGGACGCAGCACGGCTCGTGCTGGAAGGCGTCGAGGTTGAGGACACCGTGCATGTCATCGCACGCCACGGCGATGTGCTAGCCAGTTACAGCCTCAACCAGCATCAATCGCCGAACGAAACCACGATCTCGGTAATCTGCGAACGAGGCGTCGCACGGTTCGAATTCCACGCCTCGCGCTGGCGGATGATGTTGGCTCCCGGCGACGACTGGATTGACAGCGTCTATGAGGTAGGTCGGGACGAATTGTTCATCCGTCAGGCGAATGCCTTTCTCGATGCGATTGAAAGTCACACAGCGCCGCCCTGTAGTCTGGCGGAGGGAATTGCCACGTTACGAGTCAACCGAGCGATCCTGCAGGGCGTTCAAGACGGCGCCTGGCACTCACTCGCCTAGACCGGAGGAGAGATACGATGAACAACGTCGACGAGCACGCCGAAGATTTTCGTCGCGACGGCTGCTTGCGCGTGCGCGGCTTCCTTCAACCCGACGTTTTGCGTCAGGTGCGCAGCGCCCTGGACGTATATATCCGAGACGTCGTGCCGGGAATCCCCGCCGGCGATCGCACGTTCGAAGCCGACGGAGCGACGATCCGAAATTTGTGGCGAATGGAGGCGCATGATCCGTTTTTCAAGAGTTTGGCGGAGCGCGCCGACATTCGCGGACTCGTTAGCGCGCTGGTTCGCGGCGAGCCGGTATTGATGGCCGTCGAGACGTTTAACAAACCGCCGAGGCGCGGTTCAGGCGTGCCGCCGCATCAAGATAACGCCTATTTCTGCCAAGCTCCGCCTGATGTGTTAACCGTCTGGATCGCCATGGATGCCGCCACCCAGGAAAACGGCCCCGTCTATTACCTGAAAGGCAGCCATGCCGGCGGCGTCTTGCCCCATCGCCCTAGCGGGGTTGCAGGAAACTCGATGGGACTCGTGAAGTTGCCGGATCGCGAGAAGCAGGAGGAATTCTGCGGAATTCTCGACGCCGGCGACGCGCTGCTCCATCACTGCCAGACCATTCACTGGAGCGCTCCCAACAATACCGACATGCCTCGTTGCGGGCTATTGCTCGTTTACCGCGGCGCCCACACTGAACTCGATGCGCAGCTCAAAGCGAACTACGAAGCCGCGCGGTCCGATAGCAACGCATAAGGCGATAACGACCATGACGATCAAACGAGTAGTACACTCTGCATCCGTCCATCTCGGCCGTTGGCCGACCGTCCTGGCAACCGCCGCCACGGTCGGGGCGGCGGCGTCATTGCAGGACGCCGTTTTGGCGGCGCCGGCGGATCGCAGTCAGGCATACGCCGCTGTTGTTTCGGAGGGACCTTCGTTGCCGCAAGGACGAGCGTGCCACGCCGGCGGAATGGTTGGCGACCGTGTTGTCGTAGCGGGCGGCTCGGCCTGGAGCGTCGATCGCACGACCAAAACGTGGTTCGACGACACGCTTGTGTTCGACCCGGCGGGTGGAACTTGGTCGGCCGGCCCCAAACTACCGCATCGACTCGCTGAAATGATGTTCGGCGGCGACGGGAACGCACTCTACCTAGCGGGCGGCAAAGACGGGCGAACCACTTACGCGAACGCCTTCCGAATCGCCAGTCGAAATGGAACGCTCACGATCGAAGAACTTCCGCCGCTGCCAGCGCCGCTGAGCGGCGGCGCCGGAGCCGTGCTGAACGACACTTTTTACGTCGCCGGCGGCTACGATCTTAGCGGCGCTGAGGTGGACAGCCTGTGGGCGCTGGACCTAAAGCAGCCGGACGCGGGCTGGCGTTCGCGCGCCAAAATGCCGTCGCCCGCGCGCGGTTACTTCGGCTTCGTCGCGTGCAGCGGCGACCTCTACGCGCTGGGCGGTTGCATCGTCGAGAC
Organism: Lacipirellula sp.; assembly: GCA_041750715.1. Taxonomy (GTDB): domain Bacteria; phylum Planctomycetota; class Planctomycetia; order Pirellulales; family Lacipirellulaceae; genus Lacipirellula. The sequence goes on along the minus strand of JBGSYU010000021.1, from coordinate 1,575 downwards.
CGAGGCCCATCCAGTTCGCCAAGTCTTCAAAGACGTGCATCGCTACGATCCTCAACGCGACGAGTGGTCGCAAGACCAGGACTTACCGACGGCTGGCCAGGGTTGGGTTGCTGACGCCGTGGACGAGCATCACATTCTGCTCACCGGTCGGGGCGACGCCAATATTTACGATGAGGTGTGGCTCGTCGATCTTCGCGATAGTTCCGTGCGGGGGTTGGGGAGCCTGATGACCCCCAGTTTCGGCGCGCCGCTCGTGCGTATGGGCGAAACTCGCTGGTGGTTTATCGGCGGCGAACCCGATGCAAACAAGAGTCGCACACCGCGCGTGTCGGTGATCGAATTGAAATAAGACACCAAGCGGAATCGCGATATGAAGATCACAACAGTCTCTTGTCACTTAATTAGCGGCCGCTGGGCTGGAGATCCGGCGTTTCCGCACGACGTGCATGCGACGGCGTTCGTAGAACTTGAGACCGACGAGAGCGTATCGGGTCTCGGCGAAGTGAGCCTGGGGTACTTCGCCCCCGAGGCGGTCGTCTCGCTGGTCGACTACTTTAGGCCTGTCCTCGTCGGGCGCGACCCGATGCAAATCACGCGACTTGCTCGGGCGATGGAGAGCGACGCCGTCTGGTGGTCGCGTTCCGGCGCCGGTCGGAGCGTCATCGGCGCCTTGGAAATGGCCCTGTGGGACATCGTGGGCAAGGCGCTGGGCGTTCCGGTCTACCAACTCCTGGGGGGCGCCATCCGCGACGCCATCCCGGTGTATGCGTCGGGTGGACCCTCGTGTTGGCCGCCGGAGGCGAACATCGAGAAGCTCGAGTTCTACCGCGAGTTGGGCTACCGCGCGGCGAAGTTATCTACAAACTTCTATAGCACAATGGCGGCGGAGGGATCCGATCTCCCCCGTCGGCTGGAACCAGTTCGACTGCCGCACGCTGCGAAGCTCAAGCGGATTGCGGAAAGCTTCGAGCGATTGCGGGAGCACTTCGGCGACGAATTCGACCTGGCGATCGACGGGCATGAAGGAGCTGAGCCCGACCCAATTCCGGTTCAGGAGGCCATTGAAATCGCTCGTGCGCTCGCGCCCTACCGGCTCGCTTTTTACGAAGAGCCGCTGCCCTATACGGACGTGGCTGGATATTGCGAATTGAGATCGCGGTCGCGCGTGCCGATCGCGGCGGGGGAGAGTCTGTCTGGGGTCGATCAGTTTCACCCCTTCATCGCTGGCCGCGGCGTTCATCTCGTGCAACCCGACCTCGGATTCGTCGGCGGCATCGGCGAGACCGTGAAGATCTTGCACCATGCCGCGGCCCACGGCATCTCGGCGGGCATCCACACCGGCGGATGCGTCGGGCCGGCCATGGCGGCGTCGTGGCACGTCGCCGCAGCGTTTGCGTCGGTCAAATGGCTTGAAGTTGTCGTCGCTCCCCGGCACGTGCAGGATGATTTTCTTATTGAAACGCTTCGACCCCATGAGGGCGCGGTTGGCCTGCCGGCTGGGCCGGGCCTGGGAATCAGATTCGACCGCGAATTGCTGGAGAAGTACCGCTTTGTGCCTGGAAGCGGTGAGCGAAC
>JBGSYU010000020.1:0-2473 GCA_041750715.1 Lacipirellula sp. | reverse complement strand
GGGCGCCGCGGGCGTCGATATTGCTACCGACGGCTTTGCACAAATGTTTGGTCAGCGGTCGCGCACCGACAGTGAGCCGAACGTGTTCAAAGGCCAAGTAGTTGATGAGAACGGGCGGCCGCTTGAAGGCGTCGAGGTGTTGCTCTATCGAGGGTCGCAAGATCCCGGCAGGAACGATCGCGAACTGATTGGCCGCATGATCACGGGCGAAGACGGCAACTTCCGCTTCGAGAAGATCGTCGATGCCGAGCAGGCATACCCAGACGGTAACATTCCCAAGCAGGATTCGTACGGCTCGGTGCTGTATGCAGCCGTGGCGAAGAAGGCGGGCCGCGTCAGTCGCGAGTCGGGGCGTATGGAGTCGGAGCTTTTACGCCAGGGCAATGCGATCGACTACATCATGCCGCCGGGAGCGACGCTGCGGGGGAGGATCACAGATGCCGAAGGGCAGCCGGTGGTCGGCGCGCACGTCAACAAGTCCGCATCGATGGTGGGACAAAGCGCGTGGTCGGCGCAGAGCGACGCCAATGGCGAGTATGCCGTCGACGACCTCGCCCCCTTCAGCGCCGCCGAGGAGCAAGCACGCCACGCCAAACAGCAAAAGGAGAATGAGGCATTGCTTGCCGAGCAGGCGAAGAAGGCAGATACGGCTAGCCCCACGCGGCTTTGGGCGTTGGGCGCCGCCGAACCCGCGAACGGCGTGCTTACCATTGCTTCCTTCGCGCCGCGCTTCACGGTCACTCATCCGGACTTCGCGGTCAGCCGACTGGCGGCGAGCGATATTCCGGGCAAGGTCGACGCGGTACTGACCCCGGCAGCGAAGATTACCGGTAGGGTTGTCGATGACGACGGTCGGCCAGCAGCGAACATTTCCGTCATAGCTTCGACTAGCCCGATTCGACCAGGCACGCTCGCGTCCGAATGGGACGATACGATGTGGGACCGGGTGTATCAAACCATGGTACGCACGGACGCCGACGGGCGTTACACGATACCTTCGCTATTCGCCGGAGAATACGACGTCGTGGCGGAGGCGCCGGGACTTCTCAATCGCGATCTGCACGGGTTGCCGGTAAAAACGGGAGAGAGCGTCACGGCGCCGGAGTTGGTGCTTACCAAAGGCGGGGCGGGACGGATCAGGCTCGTTGACAGCGCGACTGGCGCCCCGATTGCGAGAGCCGGCGGCCTGTCCGCTGATGCGAGCGTTCTGCAAGAAGATCGGATGAACAGATTTCGACCAACCCCGCCCCAGAGATTGTCGTTCAACGACGACGGTGTGGCGACCGTCGCGGCATTGCCGGGAAAGGGATACGTCTGGTTCTCAGAGGTTCGCGGCGACGAGGGCGCCGTCTGGCGATCTAAGGATGGAGCCACAACCGTTGAGGTTGTCGAAGGGGAACCCGCAGATGTGACGATTCCCATAATCTTGGCGTCGTCGGCCATCCGACTGGATGCGGCGCTGGAGCGCGGCCGTGCCGCCATATCGAGCGAGTCTTGGGCTGAGGCGATCGCGGCTTTTGGCGAGGCGCTTGAGTTCGATGAGAAAAGCGGCAGCGCGCTGGCGCAGCGCGCCCGTGCCTATGAGCAACTGGGCCGCCCCGAAAAGGCCCTCGACGATTACGAGACACTGCTCAAGGCGCAGCCCACCAATGCGATCGTGCAGAATAATGTGGCTGAAATGCTGGCCACTAGCGCCAGCGACGATATGCGCGACGGCCGCCGAGCCGTGCAGCTCGCCGAGCAGGCCGTGAAGTGGGCCCGCGATAACAAGATCAATCCGCAAGCACAGGCGAATATGCTCGACACGCTCGCCAGCGCCTACGCCGAGACCGGCGAGTTCGAGAAGGCGATCGCCACGCAACGCGAGGCGATTGAGCTGGCGCCCGCGAAAGAGAAGGAAGAGCTAAAGTCGCGGCTGAAACTCTTCGAGGCCGGCAAACCGTATCGTCGGCCGGCGCACGTAGAGAAACCCGCGTCGAATTCTTCCGGCCCCGTTGGCATAATCACGCCTGGCGCGCCCAGGCTGAATCTGGAGTCTCAGGCCGCCGGCCGATTGGACCTAAAGGATTGGGCATCGAAAACCGCGTTCGATTCGTCGGCCGGATATGAGTTGATTCCGTCGGGAGCCGTCGCCGGCGATGCCGGAAGCATGACGCTGGGGACGACGGTCGGCGGACAGCCCTTGGCGACGCGGGTCGATCGCAGCGTTTTCAACCCCATCTCGACGGCGGAATTCGCACCTGAGGGTGAAGCTTGGATTTACTACTTTCGGGCGGTGCCCGTTAAGTGAGCGGTAAACCGTTCGATTGCGTATCGCCGTTGGCGTAAGCGCGGCTGCTCGGCGAGTGCCAATCCCGAAGGGATTTCATCATTCAGCCCAGGGTTGTGGCGCAGCCGCTACCCTGGGTCAGGAGATAAGGCCGAGCGCGTCAACTCTGAAAGAGTTGCAGCCGTCGATGGGGCGCGCGATGTA
>JBGSYU010000019.1:0-15657 GCA_041750715.1 Lacipirellula sp. | reverse complement strand
GGCGGTGATCGGGATGCTGGTGCAGCCGGTGGCGTCGGCGGTGAAGCTGGCGGCGAATCCGGCGGTGCGATCGCGGTTTCGCTGGTTGCGGCTGGTAATGGCGTGGCTCGTTTTGCTTGCGATCGGCGCCGGGATTTGGTTCGTTCCGATCACGCGGCGCGTGAAGGCGCCGCTGATGGTTGTGCCCGCGCACGCGCATCCGGTGTTTGCGGTCGCCGCGGGCGAACTGGCGTTCGCCTTGCCTGTGGGAAGCGAGGTGAACGCCCGCGATGTGATCGTGCGGTTACGCAACCCAGAGCTAGAGCTGGCCCTTGCCGCGCAGGAGGGCGCCGTTCGCGAACGGCGGACGCGGCTCCAGCACTTGCGAACGTTGCAATCGACTTCGCCCTCGGCGGCACGGATGATTCCGACCGCGACCGTTGAATTGGCGGACGCTGAGGCGCAGCTTGTCGAGCATCGGGCCATAGTCGAGGCGCTGACGCTACGGGCGCCGGCCGCCGGACGAATTCTGGCCGCGCCGGAGAGAATCGCCGCGCGACGGCCCGACGGCGCGCTGCGGGCGTGGATGGGCTCGCCGCTGGAGGATCGCAATCTGGGCGCGTGGATTGAACCGGGGACGGCGCTGGCAGTGATTGCCAGCGGCGAGGAGCAGATCGCCTGGGCAGGCGTCGAACAAGCCGATGTGACCGCGGTCGAAATCGGGCAACGGGTGCGTTTGGTCGCCGATCAGCGGCCGATGGAGATCATCACCGGCCGGGTGATGGAAGTCGCTCGACGAGCTCAGAGCAATGACGGCGACGACCAACGTCATTCGCGACGACCCGACGCTTCCGCCGATGACGCTTGGCGCCATGTCGTGCAGATCGAGTTGGACGAACCGTCTGGGCCATTGCTCCCCGGCGCCTGCGGCATGGCGAAAATCGCCACCTACGACAGCACCGTCGGCGAATTGATGCTCAACCAAGTTCGCCGCACGTTTCAACGCGTGTTCTGATCAGGGGATCAGAAAGACGAGCCCCACAATCACGCCCGCTTCCACGGCTGCGGCGCGTGCGTCCCACGGCAGGCAATGTCGTTGCCAGGGTACGCAGCTTCCGGGTCGGTAGTGGCCCAGCGTGTAGATGCACTCGCGCGGCGGATGCACTGTCGCCTGGTACGGCAACGTCGGGATGGTGAGAAAGAAATGCGCCCCCGAGACGAGCGGCTGGAGCACGGGGTGGCATTGGTAGCCGTAGCGTTCGAGATTGACTTCCTCAAAATACAGCGGGCGATGCCAGGACTTCGTCGCCGACCACGGGTAGGAGCTATCGCCCCAACCGCCCATCAGGCGCGCATCACCGACTTCGGGCAAAAGTTCGGCGACAGGCGCGTCGCCCTCGTGTTCCACCTGATCGGGCAGCAGTCCGGCCGGCAGCGTGGCGTCGGCGGTGACTTCGGTGATGGGCCGGAGGATGCGGTTCCACTTGCGTGGACCTTCGAGTTGGTCGAGTTCATCGACGTCCTCCTCGCTCGGGTTCACCTCTTCCGCAGAAGGCCGGGAGCGGGCTTCGAGGATGCTTTGTTCGGCAGCGGAAACCGTTCCCTCGTTGGCTTTGGCGTTCAACGTACCAGTTTGGAGGGGCGCCATGGTGAGCGCCCCGAGGACCAACTGGCGCCAGCAGGGGCGACGACTCGTACTCTTCAAGGTGGCGGCCATAGGCGTGGAAAAGATCGCGGGCAGACGGCCCCGCCGCGAACGTGACGGAGCCCTATCGAAAGTTGTCGGCCCGGTGCAACCGGCGCCTTCAGGAGAATTGATGCGATCGGCAGATTTCGGCCGTGAACGGGGCGGTCAGCTTCGACTTTTGATCATCTGTACAACGACCCGGCCCGCGAAGGGGACGGGGTCGGGAGTCTTTTGCGACTAGAGGCGTTATTTGCCGAAAAACTCGCTAGTCGCAAAAGACTCCCGACCCCTTTCGCCGAACGGACCCGCGACTTTCCTCACCAGTTGTTTGACAGGGCTGTCAGGTTCATCGAATAATCGAGACTTACGCGCTTCCTGCCAGCAGCGTTGTACCTGCCCTGCTCGCGCCTCGTCCGAAACGAAAGAATCCATGGCCGCGAAATCTCGCCGCCGACGTCGTCTGACCGAATTCTTCGGCCACCGTCCCGATCCGCATGCCGCGACGAGCTTGCAGCTAGTGCCGCGGCGGTTGGAGCCGCGGCGAATGCTCGACGCGGCCGCCGGGGCGCTGGCGCTGGAGATGCTCGATGCGTCGAGCGAATTCGTGCAGGCGGGGTCGGACTTTGCGCCGCTGGCGCTCGCGCCTAACGAAGCGGCCGGCATCGCTAACTCGCCGCCGGAGAACATCCAGATTCAGCCGCTGGGCTCGATCGACGAAAACGGCATCGCGACGCTGGAACTGGTGTTCGAAGACGCCGATCCGCTCGATTCTCACACGGTCGAAGTCGATTGGGGCGACGGGCCGGTTGAAGTGTTCAACGTGCCGACGGGGTCGCAGTTCTTCGCCACGACGCACCAGTATTTGGACGACGATCCGACCGTCACCTCGTCGGACGTCTACACCGTGAACGTCAAGGTGATCGACGCGGCGGGGGACTTTGCCCAAGCGTCCGCGCCGCTTACGGTGAACAACGTGGCGCCGTCGAACTTGCAAATCGTTCCGCCGCCGCCGATCGACGAGAACGGCGTCGGCTCGCTGGAGCTGACGTTCGAGGATCCGGGCACGCTGGATTCGCATTCGGTCGAAGTCGATTGGGGCGACGGCTCGGTGGTCGAAGTCTTTAACGTGCCGCAAGGATCGCGGTTCTTCGGCACGACGCACCAGTACCTTGACGACGACCCGACGAACACCGCGGCCGACGATTACGCGATCAATGTTCGCGTGCTGGACGACGATGGCGGCGAAGTGGCCGGCAGCACGACGATCAACGTCAGCAACATCGCGCCGTCGAACTTGCAGATCGCGTCGATCGCCGACGTGAACGAAAACGGGTTCGCCCAACTCGACTTGACGTTCGACGATCCGGGCACGCTCGACACGCACCAGGTCGAAGTCGACTGGGGCGACGGCAATGTGGAACTGTTGGACGTGGCGCCTGGCGCCCGCGCGTTCAGCGCGATGCATCAGTATCTCGACGACGATCCGACTGGCACCGCCTTCGACCAGTACGCCGTGAACGTGCGGCTGTTCGACGACGACTTGGGCGAGATTATCGCCCAGCCGCTCACGCTAACCGTGAGCAACGTGGCGCCCTCAGGCGTGGCGATCGATCCGCTGGCGTCGATCGATGAGAATGGCGTCGCGGTGTTAAACCTGGCGTTCACCGACCCGGGTACGCGGGATTCGCACACGGTTGAGATTGACTGGGGCGACGGATCGGCGATTGAGACGCTGCCGGTGGCCGCGGGAGCGCGCCTTTTTACGGCAACTCACCAGTATCTCGATGACAATCCGACGGGGACGGCGTCGGACCCCTACACGATCAAGGTCCGCGTCCGCGACGACGACCTGGGGGTGAGCGCCGCTGTCGAAACTTCGGTGACGGTCAACAACGTGGCGCCGCTGAACGTCAGCGTGCTCCCGGCGGTGACCGCCAGCAACGAAGGCGGCTTGGTCAATCTGTCGGTAATGTTCGACGACCCCGGCTCGCAGGATTCGCACACGTACGAAGTGGATTGGGGCGATGGAACGGCGGCCACCGTGGGCGCCACGCTAGGGCGTTCATTCGCCGCGAGCCATACCTATGCCGACAACGGCGACTACGCCGTTACGGTGATGGTTGCCGACGACGACCTTGGCATAGGCACCGCGATGGCGACGGTGACGGTGGGCAATGTCGCGCCCATGCTCACAGTCGTCGGCAATCAGACGGTCAATGAGGGATCGCCGTTAATGATTACCAATATCGGCACGTTTACGGATCCGGGGTTCAACAACCCGCTGAATCCCGTCCCTGGCGGCGAAACGGCCGAGACGTTTACCTTTACCATCAATTGGGGCGACGGTACGGCGGTAAGCGCGGGCGCGGCGACGGTCGACGCGCCGGGCGGCGTCGGGATTCTTACCGGCGGGTCGTTTGATGGCCTGCACACCTACGCCGACAACGGCGTTTACACCGTTACGGTTACCGTGTTCGATGACGACTCGGGGCAACATCAACGGACCTTTGAAGTGACGGTGCTGAATGTCGCCCCGACGATGACCGTAGTGGGCAATCAGACGATCGACGAGGGCAGCTCGCTTTCGCTATCGAATATTGGTTCATTCACAGACCCGGGGTTTGAGAACCCGCTGAACGCGGGCAACGGCGGCAACGGCGGAGAAATCGCAGAGACGTTCACCTACACGATTAACTGGGGCGATGGTACGGCGGTGAGCGCGGGCGCCGCGACTGTCGACGTGGCGGGCAGCCCCGGCACGCTCACCGCAGGCTCGTTCGACGGCCAGCACACGTTCGCCGACGATGGCGTGTACACGGTGACCGTCACCGTGTTCGACGACGATCTGGGCCAACATCAGCGCACGTTCGAGGTGACGGTGCTGAACGTCGCTCCGACGCTCAGCGTGGCGGCAAACCAAACGACCAACGAAGGCAGCGCACTTTCGCTTACGAACATCGGCTCGTTCACCGATCCGGGATTTAATAATCCCCTCAATCCGCTTGCTGGCGGCGAGACGACGGAGACGTTCACCTTCACGATCAATTGGGGCGATGGCACGGCGGTCGACGGCGGCGCCGCGACGGTCGACGTCCTCGGTAGCCCTGGCACGCTTACCGCGGGCTCGATGGATGGCTTGCACACCTACGCCGACGACGGCATTTACACGGTAACCGTCACGGTCTTGGACGATGACGCCGGGCAATCCGTGCGGACGTTTACCGTGACCGTCAACAACGTCGCCCCGACGCTTAATCTAACGGTCGATGCTTCTCTGATCGACGCCATCGACGAAGGCGGGGTGACGCAAGTTAACATCACCGGACTGTTCAGCGATCCTGGCTTTGATAACCCGAACAATAGGGCGCTGTTCCCCGGGAATGCCTTACCGGAGACGGAAGAGACGTTCACCTACGAAGTCGACTGGGGCGACGGCAACAAGGAAGTATTCAATCTCGACGCGACCAACGGCTCGCCCGGTGTAAACAGCACGGGCGTCATCGCGCGGTTCTTCACGCACCAGTATTTGGACAATGACTTGGACGGCGTCCGCGACGCCAGATACACCGTGACGGTCACGGTGTTCGACGACGACCTCGGCAGTAACTCGAAGACCTTCGAGGTGATCGTCTACAACGTCAATCCGACGCTCGATCCGATCGCGGCGACTGCCGTTAACAATCGAGGCGTGACAACGCTCACGCTTCGGTTCGATGACTCGGGCCCCCCGATACTCGAAACCTTTGAAATACTCATCGACTGGGGTGATCGGCTAGCGGACGCCCCGCTCGAGCGGTTCGAAGTGGAACCGCCGCCCCCCGGCGATACGCGCGACGGTAGCCGGTACATCGGGCCGACGCCTAACACGTTCGTGTTCACGCACACCTATTTGGGGCCGCCCAATCCGCTGTCCCCGGCGGCAGACATCGTTATCTCGGTGAAGATCCAAGACGACGACTTCGGCACGGCGACGTCGCGGCCGGACGCCGATCCGCTCACTATCGACGGGCAGAGCAACATCGAGACGGTGGCGATCACCAATCCCGGCATCGGATCGCAAACGTTCCGCATTGATACGACGCCGCAGGTGGCGCTGCTCACGTTTCCCGAGCGCGTGATGGCCTCGGCAATTCTCAACGCCCAAGAAGCACGCGTCTCGAATTCCGCCAGCGGCAATATCGGCGGCTCGGCCGGAGACTCGAAAGCGGCGAGCGAACGATATCTCGAGCTTCGCATCATCAATCCCGACGGCACGCTGAGCGAAGGCTATCGCCTGCGGCCGGAGGTGCTCAACGATCTCCAGGCCTTGTTCCGCAACCTGCCGGACAATCACTACGCGATTTACCTGGTTCAGTCGGAGACGAGCGTCCGCCGGCTGGTGATCGACGTCTTCGTGCGGAATGGCAAGGTGATCGACCCCGGCGATGACAGCGAAGGCGCTCGCGATCGGCCGCCCACCGACGACGCGGCGACCGCTCCGGCGAAGGAGCAGCCCGTAACGCCGCCGGAGACGGACGATGCGGCCACTTCGTCGGCGGTGGAGCCGAACATCGAGCCGCCGCATCGTAGCGCCTCGTCGACTGCGCTGTACCATCGCACGGCGCTGGCCGGGGTGGCCCTGGCCCTGTCGGGGGCCGGCCGGAATTGGCAACGCCAGATGGAACAGGCCCTCGTCAAAGCGAAACCCAGTGAGTGGAAGCGCCTGCGTACGGCTGGGCACCGCCGACGGCGAAAGCCTCGATAAGTAAATGGCCCGGTCATCCTGGCCGACGGCCTCGGTTTGGCTTGGCAGAGAGTAGAATCGCTACCACCGATTCAGATGGATCGGTGCTTGGCGGATCGCTTGGCGATCCGCCTTAGCGACTTGATTACAATGTGGGTTTGAAGTCTTTCGCAGTTCGCCATCCCTCCCCTAGCCCCTCCCTTCAAGGGAGGGGGATGATACGCACATATGTCCTCCTGTCCGAACTGCCATCACGAACTCGACGAAGCCGCCCGCGCCGCGGGGCGATGCCCGGCGTGCGGGGCTGCGTTGCGTCAGTTGCCCCAGCGAACCATCGCCGACTTCCGCATTCCCGATGGACTGACGGACGATGAACGCGCCAACACGCTGGCGACCGTCCACCTTCCGGAGAGCGACGATATTGCGGGGCAGTTGCGCGACCGGGAAACGCTCGCCGCGCTGGAGCTGACGGGCAGCGTCGAAGCCCTTGAAGGCGGACTCGACGACGCCTCGGAGCTAGGCCGCACGGTGGACTTCCATGCGGAACAAACGGTGCAGTTCCTCGGCGGTTCCTCGGCCGGCGACGACAGCCTGCTCACCTCCCAGTGGCAGGGAAACATCTCCGGCGGCGAGCCGACCGACTCGAAGGCGACGATCAAGCAGAAGGAAACGATTTCGGGATCGTTCATCACCAGCTCGTCGCTTATCGTCAAGTCGCGCAACGTGCGCCCCACTGGCGGCGTAAGCTCGCCGATGACGTCGCCGGCCGACGCGCCGGATTACGAGCTGCTGAACGTCATCGGCGAAGGCGGCATGGGCGTGGTGTACGCGGCGCGGCAGTCGTCGATCGCGCGCACCGTCGCGCTCAAGATGCTCAAAGGCGACGATGGCAAGAATACGGCTCAGCGCGAAAAGTTCATTTCCGAGGCGGTCGTCACCGGCGAGCTCGATCACCCGAACATCGTGCCGATCTACGATCTTGGCGCGAACAACGACGGCGCACTGTTCTACTCGATGAAGCGCGTCAAGGGCACGCCATGGAATAAGGCGGTCAAAGAGAAGTCGCTTGACGAGAATCTCACGATCCTGCTCCGTGCGGCCGATGCGGTGGCGTTCGCCCATGTGAACGGCGTGATCCATCGCGATCTGAAGCCCGAGAACGTCATGCTGGGCGACTTCGGCGAGGTGCTGGTGATGGACTGGGGACTGGCGCGGGTGAGCCCGGAGTTCCCCAACGCGGCGTCGGTCAGCCAATCGGACGCGATGGGCGGCACGCCCGCCTACATGGCGCCAGAGATGGCTACGGGGCCGCTGGAGAAGATCACCACCGCTAGCGACATTTATCTGCTCGGCGCTATTCTGTACGAGATTATTACCGGCCGGCCGCCGCACTCGGGCAAGACGGTCATGGCGTGCCTGTTCGCCGCCGCGAAGAACAAGATCGAGCCCGCCGATCGGGCCGGCGAACTCTTTGAAATCGCGCTGAAGGCGATGGCCACCGAGCCGGCCGAGCGCTACGAAAGCGTGCCGGCGCTGCAGCGCGCGATTCGAGACTACCAGTCGCACTGGCAAAGCATCCAACTCGTCGAGAGCGCATCGCAGCATTTGACGGCCGCGGCCGAGCGGCAAGATTACGAGCTGTACGCACGCGCCCTCTACGGGCTGGAAGAAGCGCTCGCGCTGTGGCCTGGAAACCGGCGCGCGACGGCATTGCTTTCGGCCTCGCGGCTGGACTACGCTCGGCTGGCGCTCACCAAGGGAGACTTCGATCTCGGGGTCTCGCTGCTCGACACGCAACGCGACGAACACCGCGACGTGTTGTTGCAACTCGACAAGGGTCGCCTGGAGCGCGAGTCGCGCAAGCGCCGAATCAAGTTGCTGAAGGGCGCGGTGGCGGCCCTGATCGTGGCCGTGATTGGCATCGTCTCGGTAGCGTACGCCGCCGTTCGCTCGCAGCGCGACGAAGCGGTTGCGCAGCGCGAGCGAGCCGAAAGCGAGAAAACTCGCGCCATCAAAGCGGAAGGGCAGGCCCAAGAGAACTTTAAAGACGCCGAGGCGGCCCGCGAGGTCGCTGTAACGCAGGAAGCGTTGGCTAAGAGCGAGACGGTACGCGCCGTCGCCGCCGAGGGGGAGGCGAAGACGAACTTGGTGAAAGCTGAGACCGAACGGCAGCGTGCCGAACGGGAGAAGGTGGAAGCCGACCGCCAACGCCAGCTTGCCGAGGACGCCAAGATCGCGGAGGAGTACGCCGCTTATATCGCGCGGATTGGTCTCACCAAGGCGAAGATCGACGAGAACTCGTTCGATCGCGCCGCCGAGCTGCTCGAACAATGCCCGCCGGAACTGCGAAATTGGGAATGGGGCCGGCTGAACTATCTATGCAGCTTGAGCGACCAGACCTGGCAAGGCGCCGCGCCGTTCGATGCGGCCGCGTTCTCGCCCGACGGCGCACATTTTGCCACCGGCGATTGGGACGGCAAGGCGACGATCTGGAATCTGAAAACAGGCGAGCGCGAACAACAACTCTCCCAAGGGCAGTACGTACACGCGGTGGCGTACGACAAAAGCGGTGAGCGGCTGGCTGCCGGTAGCAGCGACGGCAGCGTCCATATCTACCGCGCCGCGGATGGCGAGCTGATCGCCAAGCTGGATGGCCACGCCGACGCCGTGCTGAGCGTTCGCTTCTCGCCAGATGGCCGATGGTTGCTCACGAGCGGATACGACAATACGGCCCGGTTGTGGAATCTCGCCACGGGCAAGACGGATCAAATCCTTCGCGGGCATAGCTGGTGGGTGTGGGCGGCGGAGTTTTCGCCCGACGGAGAGCAGATTGTGACCGCCGCGCAAGACGGCAAGGCGATGGTGTGGCGGCGCTCGACGGCTGCGGATCGCCGCCGCGATGCGAGCGTTCGGCCTCAAGACTTTGTCAAGCACACCGAGTTCGTCAAGCATCGCGGCCCCGTCTACGCCGCGAAGTTCGCTCCCGACGGCATCGCAGTCGCAACCGCCGGCTACGACGGTCGCGTTCTGCTGTGGAATGTCGGGTCGACGCAGGGAGTGGACGTAGCGCGACGGCTCGACGGTTTGCCCGACCCAGCCGCCAACTACATGGAGTTTGTCGGCCACCGCGGGCCGGTTCGAGCGGTCGCCTTCGCGCCAGACGGCAAGACGCTGGCGACCGGCGGACAGGACAACGTCATTAACGTGTGGGACGTTTCGACCGGCAAGTCGCTCAAGCAACTCCGCGGGCACGCTAGCCACGTTCGCAGTTGTTCGTATTCGCCGGACGGCGAGTTGCTGCTGTCAGCGGGACGCGATGCGCGGATCAAGCTTTGGCAGCCGCAGCGCTATGCGGAGGCCCGCGAGCTACTGACGGATGATGAAGGGCGGACCGACGCCGTTCTCGCGGCGAAGTTCTCGCCCGACGGGTCGCACATCGTCACCGCGAGCCGCGATCGCACCGCTTCGCTGTGGGACGTCGCTTCGCTGGAGCGGTTGCAGCATTTTCAGGAGGGTCACGACTTCCTCGCGTCTTCGGCGATCTTTTTCGGCGACGGCACGCGGCTGGCGACCGGCGCCGGCGACGGCTCGGTGCGCCTCTGGGACGTGGCCACGGGCGCCGAGATTAAGCGCCTGAAGAACACAGGGCGGACTTCGGCGCTCGACGTCGCGGATGACGGTACGCGAATCGCCACCGGCGGCCCTGACAACTCTGTGGTGATTTGGGACGCCCGGAGCGGCGAGGCATTGACGACGCTGAAGGGTCACGACGCCGAAGTTACGGCCGTGCGAATGGCGCCCGGCGGCATGTTGTTGGCCAGCGGCGACGACCGCGGCGTCTGCCGGTTATGGCGCTACGATGGGGACAAGAATGAGTGGAACGGCGGTCCGTGGCTGCGCGGCCACAGCCGCACGGTGACGGCCCTGCGCTTCGCCGATGGCGGCGCCAGGCTCATTAGCGCCAGCGGCGACAATACTTGCGGGCAGTGGGACGTGGCAGCCGGGACGGAGATTCCTTCCGGCGTTCTCAAGCACCCCGAATGGGTTGCCGACGTAGCGGTGAGCGAAGACGGCAAGCTGGCGCTCACCTGCTGCGACGACGGCAAGCTGCGTCTGTGGTCGCTCGAAGCCGCCCGGTTGGTCCGCACCATGCAGCCGCGCAGCGAGGGGACGTCGTTCACCTCGATCGACCTGACGCGCGACGGTCGCTTCGCCGCCGCCGCCTGCGCCGCCGAGGGGACGGTGCGGATTTGGAATCTGGAAACCGGCAACGAGGTGCTGTCGACGGATGTTGCGGGCAAGCCGCAATCGTGGCTCGACCTAGGCAGCGGCAGCGGACTGGTGTGGGCGGCGCGATTCGCGCCGGCCGGCGACCAACTGCTTTCCATCGGCGGCAACGATGCGCGGCTGTACGACGTCGCGACGCGCGGCCTCGTCGTTCGCTTCAGCCCCCACGGCGTCGTCGCCTCCGCCGACGTTTCGCCGGACGGCTCCCGCGTGGTCACGGGCAGTTGGGACCGATCGGCGAAAGTTTGGGACGCCGCGACGGGCAAAGTGCTGCTAAAACTCGACGGCGTTCACGAAGGGTATATCAACAGCGCATGCTTCTCGCCCGATGGAACTCGAATCCTCACGGCCAGCGACGACGGCACGGCGCGGCTGTGGAACGCGGCGGACGGCCAGCCGATCGAGCCCGTGTATCGAAATCACGAAGGCCGCATCCGGCAGGCATGCTTCTCCCCGGATGGACGGCATGTGCTGACGGTCGGAAACGACAAGACCGCAAACGTCGTCGACGCCGCCACCGGCGCAGTGCTGCAATCGCTCAAGGGGCACGAGTGGGCGGTCCGCTGCGGCGCTTTTTCACCAGACGGCCGATTGGTGATTACCGGCAGCGAGGACAACACGGCCATTGTGTGGGACGCGGCGAACGGCAAGAAGTTGCAGTCCCTCGGCGGGCATACCGGCGCCATCACCAGCGTCGCCCTTTCGCCGGATGGCGCCCGAGCCCTCACGGGCAGCGAGGACAACGTGGCGAAGCTGTGGGACGCCGCCACGGGGAAGGAGATCCTCACGCTCGCGGGCCACGCTGAGGAAGTTACCTCCGTGAGTTTCTCGCCGGATGGCCGTTCCGCTCTCACCAGCGGTCGCGATGGGCGGACGCTGATCTGGCCGGCGCTTCCGTGGACGGACCAACCTGTGCAGCAAGCACAGCGCTGATAGCGTATTGGTCATCCTGAGCGGAGAGAAGGATCTAGATTCTTCGCTCCGCTCAGAATGACGTTGTGTTGCTAGCAGCACGCTCTCAAATCGCCATTCGTCGCACGACCACGGCATTCCTCAAGATCGCCTCAACCCCTTCCGATACCTGACAGGGGGATGGGCTGCCCGTGCGCGATGAAGCGTCCGCACGCCCCGTCCGCAATCTGTTCTTTACGCTCACCTTCCAGCGACGCGGCTCCGTGCCTTATACGCCTACCACCGACCGCCCTGAAGACCGCTCACCCCCGCCTGCCGACGCCTCGTCGCCCATGTGGCCGGTACTGGCGCGCTTGCCTTGGGTAGGCCAGGCGCCGGCCGCGCATGGCGAGCATCGAGTGACTTATTCGGAACCGCAGGCCGAAGATGCTGGCCGGCGCGAAGCGTATTCGCCGACGACCTTGCGAATCGCGGAAACGCCCGCCGATCTCCAACGAGCTTACGTCGATCGCGCCCATCGGGCGAGCGAGCCCCGTATTCCAAACGTGCAACTACGCAACGATGAACCGGTGATCCACGAATCGCCTTCGCGTCAGCGCCTTCACCGCGTTGATTCGGGCGACGCGAGAAAGTTTGCGGCCTTGGCGGCCGGCCTTCGAAACGCGTCGCCGACGAGCGAGTCTCTAACCTTAGCATCGCGAATCTTTCAGTGGCATGCAGCATTGGCGCCCTATGCCGGCGTGGTCCTGACGTTCCTATTGGCCTTTTCCGCGGGATTGCTTTACTGGGCTACGTTCGGTCGGCCGCAGGCGAACCATTCAACCGGCGGCGCGTTTGAAGCAACGCCCCTTTGGACCTCGGAATCGCTAGATCCGACGACGATTGGTCAAAACGACTGGCAAACTCCGGCTGTGGCACAGGACGCGGCGGAGTTTTCGTGGTCGCAGACGGCCGCTAGCGACAAAGCGGAACTGGCCGTAGAGAGCGCTGCGACGGCGAAATCCGAGCCGCTCGAACCCGAACCGCTCCAACCCGAACCAAGCAAATTTACGCAAATCGCAGTCGACGACGCGCCGGCGCCGGGTGAACCGTTAACGGCAGCCACCGCTGCGCCGCTGTCGATCGCCTATCCAACCACGCCCATCGCTTCGTTTGACTTCGGCCTGACGCCGACGGCGAATGATTCAGCGACCGATGCCGGCCAAACTTCGCAGGGAGTGGTGGCGGGGCTTCCGGACGACGCAACAACGGCAACGCCCTCGACTCGTTGAATCTCCACCGGTAACCCGCTATGAGCGCAATCGACCAAGCCTTTATTCGCGCCTACGGAGCTGACGAGCCGACGCCGGAGGCGTGCGTCTCGATGCCGCGCGAATATGCAAGCACTACGGCCGGGCGGCGGTCGCCGGCGCCTCATTTTCGAACGATAGCGGCGCCCGGCGTTGCTGCGGCTGGTACGTCTGCCCGCCCCGACGCATTCGCTGGCGAACGCCGGCCCTTATCCGCATTTGCTAAGTCGGGATCGACGGTCGAAGCACGCTTCAAACCGGCTTTGGAGGTCGATCAATTCCAGTGGTCGGCGGCGTGCAACGATCTCGTGCATAGGCAGGGCAACCGTCTGCAACCGGCTCTCGAAGCATTGATCGCGGCCGATGATGCGGGACGCAGCCTCTTTGGCATTGGCGCCCCGGCGGCCGGCGTTGGTTGTACCATGGTGCTCGCCTGCTTTGCGCGACTTCTCGCTGGAGCCGGAAAGAGCGTCGCCATCGTCGACGGCAACTTCGCCTCTCCGGGGCTGGCCGCGCAGCTTGGGGTGGTCGTCGAAACCGGTTGGGAGGACGTGCTGGCCGGCAACGAGCCGTTGGCTGAGAGCGTCGTCTATTCGATCGGCGATCGCATCGCCCTGCTGCCGTTGGTCGCCGGCGGCGATGCGGCGGCGGCGAAGCTCGACGCGATTCACGCCTCGGTGACCGCGGGCGTGCTCCGATATCACTACGATATTGTGTTGTTCGATCTCGGCTGCGTCGCCGATCCGCGCCAAGGACCGATCGCCCGCCGAATCGTCGCGCAATGCCGACTCGACGGCGTCGTGCTCGCCGCGGGCTCGGCGCCTGCGGCGGGCGTCTATCAGCAACGCCTTATGCAATCGGCGCCCGAACTGGCCGCGATTTGCATGGGCGTCGTCGAAATCCAGTCGCATGCCGCTTAGCCCCGCATAGAGAATTGCAATGTACCTCGACTATTGGCAGCTAGATGCGAAGCCCTTCGAGCCTGGGTGCCATGCCCGCTCGATATTCAAAAGCGCGGCCTATCAGTCGGCGCTTCACAAGCTTCGTTACGCGATTGAAAACGGCCGTGCGGCCGGCCTCGTCGCAGGCCTAGCGGGAACGGGTAAGACGATGCTGATGGAAGCGATTCGCCAACAGCTCGGCGAGCAATTTCAACCGTTCGTGAGGGTCGTGTTTCCGCAGATGTCGGACCGCGATCTGCTGGTGTATCTGGCCGAACAGCTCGGCGCCCCGCCGGCGGATCCGCCGCGGCATACCGTCGAGGAAAGCCTGCGGCGGCTCGAGTACATGCTCTCGGAAAACATTCGTCGCGATCGGCATGCGGTGGTGGTGATCGACGAGGCCCACCTCCTTGAAGACAGCGGCTTGTTGGAACCGCTGCGGCTGCTGCTTAACCTGGGCTCGCTGGAGAAGCCGCCGTTCACGCTCTTGCTGGTCGGGCAGCCGACGCTCGTGCCGATGGTGGAGCGCCACGGCGGCCTCGAGGAGCGGCTCGACGTCAAGGTGCTGCTGGCGGCCCTTTCAGCGGACGAAACGGCTCAGTACGTCACGCACCGCCTCGCCGCCGCCGGGGCGACCCGGGAGATCTTCACGGCCGAGGCCTTGGCGACGGCACATTTGCTTACAGCCGGAATTCCGCGGCGGATTAATCGACTGTGCGACCTCGCGCTGCTCGTCGGATTCGCCAACGACCAGCATACGATCGACGGCGACGCCCTCCGCGCCATCCACGGCGAGCTGGTGACCGTCGCCGCGGTCGCATAAGTTCGCGAAGCTTCAAGAAATCGCCGCGAGCCGGGTCGTCCTCGACCCCGGCGCCCCATTACACTTGAAGAATGGACTCCGACGACCTCCACACGGCCAATACCACCGTCGATGTGAACCGCGAAGCGCGCTGCGGGTTTCCCGAGGTTATCTACGGCGAGGGCAAATCCGTCGCGACGATTGCGTCGATCGCCGGCGAGTTGCTAGCGCGAGGTCAGCGGGTGCTTGCCACTCGCGTGGACGAGGAGAAGGCGCTGGCCCTGCAATCGTTGCTGCCCTCCGTGATTTACAATCCCAGGGCACGAACGCTCCGCATTGATTCGAAGAGCGTCGACGGATTCGATCGGGGCGGCGGTCGCGTGGCCGTCATCACGGCCGGCACGAGCGATCTGCCCGTCGCCGAGGAAGCCCGCGAGACGCTCGACTGGATGGGCGTGACGGTCGCGATGGTTCACGACGTCGGCGTCGCGGGGCCGCACCGCTTGCCGGCGCGGCTGGCGGAGTTCGCGGATTGCGATGCGATCGTCGTCGTCGCCGGGATGGAAGGGGCCTTGCCAAGCGTGGTGGGCGGCTATGTCCCCTGCCCCGTGTTCGCCGTGCCGACGAGCGTCGGGTACGGCGCGAACCTCGGCGGAATCGCGGCGCTCTTGTCGATGCTGAATAGTTGCGCGGCGAATGTGGCGGTGGTGAATATTGACGCCGGTTTCAAGGCTGGTTACTTGGCGGGACTGGTGGCTACTCGTGCTCAGAAAAAGACATGAACCACGACGACACGATGGACACGATGGAAGAAGAAGTAGAAGAAGAAAGATTGGGAACACTAATCGACGCTAATCATTGCTGAATTGACTTGTTGATTAGCGAAGATTAGCGTTCCGTCTGTCTTTTCTCGCTAAGCCGTAAACGAAGAACTCGATGTCGCTGATTGATCTCAGTAAAGAACCGCTGCCGCAGTTGGCCCCGCGCGCCGCCGAGAGCCATAAGGGCGACTTCGGCCGCGTGCTGGTGGTGGCCGG
>JBGSYU010000018.1:0-2630 GCA_041750715.1 Lacipirellula sp. | reverse complement strand
TGGTACTCATCTTTGAAAGGACAGACTAATGAATTTCCGATCGAGTTTCTTTTGCGCGGCGATGCTCGCCGGCGCGCTCGCGGCGGTTCCCGCCTCGGCGCAAATTCTCTTCCAAGACAATTTCGATTCTCATCCCGATGCCGATACGGCCAGCGTCTTTCAAGGCGGGACGATGAATGATCCCGGCGGCGGTGATGCCGACCCTGTCGCCCAGGTCGGCGTGTGGAGTCTGGTTGGCGAATTACAACCTTGGAACACACAGGTGAGCACGGCGACCAACGGTCCGACGGCTGGCCCGGCTGGGGGCGTTGGAAAGTATCTAACCGTGCAGCGCGAGAATCAGCTCGGGGGCCAGGGCGACGTGCGCGGCGATCTCGCCAGTGCGGCAACGGGTTTGCTGTCGATCGACTTCCAGGCCAAAACGCAGAATGGACCCTTGCAATTCTTCGTGCGTGACTCGACCGGGGGAGGATTCAGTTTCAGCGACCTGAAGTTGTACTTCGACTTGTCAACCAGCGGGACAGTAAGCCTAAATGGCGTGGAGGCCACTTCGCTTGCTTACAATCCCGCCAACTATGCGTCGATCCACCTTTCGCTCGACGTGCCTAACCAATCGTGGTCGGCTTCGGTCAATGGCAACGGCCCAGTGAGCGCAGGATTCGTGGAGTCGGTGGCGAGCATTCGACAGATCGCGTTCTACTCATCCGATGCGGGCGTGTTCGGCATCGACAATGTTCTCGTTCAAGTAGTTCCCGAACCGGCGACAGCCCTGCTGGGTTTGGTCGCTGGCGCGGGCCTGATCTTGCGGAGGGCGCGTCGCCGAGCGCACCGTTAGTTCAGGAGAGGACGCCTGACGAATTGCTTTTTGGATTGGATGCGCTTGCAGGGGCAACTCGCTCTCGCCGCCGGCGCCTAGCCGACCGGCGGGAGCGGGCCTGCTTCAGGAGAGTGCGAAAAACAGGATCGAGCCATGCTCAGAACGGCTTTGCCACGTCGCCTAAGCAGCGTCCGAACGTCGTCGGCTCATTGGACGCGGCGAGCGCCGGCCCTGCTATTGGGCGCGGTTGCGGTACTGGCCAGCGGTTGCGATTCCAAACCGGAATTGGGCCGAGCATGGGGAATGGTGACTTTCGACGGGGCGCCCGTCGAGTCGGGCACGATCGAGTTAACTCCTATCGACGGCACGGGCGGGCCGTCCACGGGAGCAGCCATCGAAGCTGGGCACTACGAAGTGCCGGATCATCATGGCGTCCGCGTCGGCGGAACTTATCGAGTAGCAATCACGGCGATGAAGCAAACCGGACAGACGACGCGCAATCTCATGGATCCCATTGGACCGCCGCTGCCGGTCATCGGCAACTACATTCCGCCTCAATACAACACCCAGAGCAAGTTGACCATCAGCGTGCCGGAAGATGAAACGTCGGGCAAGTTCGATTTCCCCCTCGAGCAATCCGGCGCCATCCGCAGCCAGGAGTAGTCAGATGCCCCGCCCCCGATCGGCCTTTACTCTGGTGGAACTTTTGGTGGTGATTGCCATTATCGGCGTCTTGGTGGCGCTGCTCTTGCCAGCCGTGCAAGCGGCCCGCGAAGCGGCCCGGAGGTCGCAATGCGCTAATAACCTTAAGCAACTTGGGCTGTCGCTACAGTCGTTTCACGCGGCCCATAACGAGTTCCCGCCCGGACTCACCTGCCCGCCCAACTTAGGAACCAACGTGGGCGGCGGGCCCTTCAATACGCTGTTTGCCTTTCTGTTTCCCTACATGGATCAAGGAGCGGAAGCCGCTCGATGGGACTTCGATTTGGGCTACGGCGGAGGCTCGTCGGCCGACGGCAGCGATTATATCGCGATTAACGGTCCCATCATCGCGAAGGTGTTTTCTTCCTTCAAATGTCCTTCGGACGCGCCGGAAGAAGAGGCTCGATCGAATTACGTCACTTGTTTTAGTCCCGACGGAACGATGGCGGAAAAACGGAACCCTAAGTTCACCTTCGAGAGCAGTTGCCTCAACTTTTCCAATCCCGCGAAAAAGACGGCGGCGTTTAACATCAATGTGAGGCGAAGTGTCGCGCAAGTGTTGGATGGCGCTTCCAACACGATCGCCCTATCGGAGGCCATCGTTGGTACAGATACCGATTTTCGCGGGCTGTGGTGGTACCACTGGAGCTCGCAGTACACCCATCATCGCGGTCCCAACTCGAACATTCCCGATTCCTTCTACGCATCCTTTCCACCCCGCTACTGCGTATCGACCGACACGGCCCCGTGTGCTCGCAACGCGCCCTGCTGGGGCGCTACCGACTTCGCGGCGCGGAGCCTGCATCCTGGCGGCGTTCAGGCGACGAGATTGGATGGATCGGTGAATTTCTATCCCGACCAGATCGATTTAGCAGTCTGGCAAGCCTTGGCGAGCATCGACGGCGAAGAGGTTATCGACGGCTCTCAAATACAGTAACGCGTTTTCTATTCCTCGTGCAATTGCGGGCTCGCTTCTAGGGAGCCTCAACCTTGAAAGGCAGGACAACCATGACGAACCGAACATTTATTCTGTTTGCAGCTTTGCTGGCTGGCGTTTCGGCAGCGCGAGCGGAGGTCGTTTTTGAGGATAACTTCGACCAACATCCCGATG
>JBGSYU010000017.1:0-4063 GCA_041750715.1 Lacipirellula sp. | reverse complement strand
CAGACGGCGGCGAACACCACGTCTTTCTGCTCCAGGAAGCAGCCGAGGTCATAGGCGCCGCGGTTGCCGATGCCGATGCCGCCCAGGACGATTCGCTCGCTGGGGGCGACGGCGCCGTCGCGGCCGAGGGCCGAGCTAGGGATGATGGTGGGCGCCATGATCGCGCCGCCCGCCGCCAGAGTGGACTTCAAGAAACGACGCCGGTGAAGCTGAGTAGCACTGCGCGACATTCTTGGGCTCCTGATCGTGATTGATTCCCGCGGCCGCCTGGGGACGGGGGGCGAATTGAGCTTGGTCGATACGGATAGCATACCGTTGTGGAGCGGGCCCTTCCACTCTCCATGCTTGGGTCGCCTAGCCTACGGCAGCCGGATTGAGGTGCACAGTTGTTTGGCACTTGGCCCGATTTCGCTCCTGCTGGCTGCCCGAACGGCCATATAATGAGCCGTTGCAGCACCAGGGGTGATCGAACTGTGGCAACGAACCTTCAAACGCGCCGAGGTTATCCGCGCATCAGTTTGCCTCAGCTTTTTCTGGCGACGACCATTCTCGCTGGAATTCTAGGTTGGCAATTTCGCCCTCGTACGCAATCCGCGGCGGCCGGTTTGCTGCTTGTCCCCTCGGCCACGCAGGCGATCGGCGCCGGTGACGCAGCGAATGAGTACCTGCGGCTTCAACGCACGCATTTACTAAGCCGAGAGATGATCGATGCGGCGGTAAGCGGATTGCTGCGCCGCGGCGCCGACGTCAAGTTTCTGGGAAAGGATCCGTTCAACTGGTTTCAGGAACATCTCGAAGTGCGGATTGAGCCCGCAGGTAACGTACTCAGTTTGCGTGTTGAAAGCACGGCGCGGAGAGATCAGGGCACGGAATTGATCATGGCCCTGGATGAGCTAATCAATGCCTACTCGCTCCGCATGACGCTCCAACGGCTCGATGCGATGAAACTGGCGCGCGAGTCCAAGCCGGATGACATCGTGGATAAGTTCGAATTCCCCGTCGAAATCGAGACGCCTATTCACTTAGAAGGACGTTGACGCCATGCGAAGAAGAACAATTTATGAGACGTTCTGTGGAGTATTAGCGCTAGCTGCGACGTTCGCCCTCACGTCGCAAGCCTCCAGCGCCGAGTTGTCCATTGAAAAAACCGTTGGCGGCGCCGCAGTTACGATCGACGGCGAGCCGTTTGCGACGTACGTCACCAAGAGCGGGCATCAGCCGGTGATTTGGCCGATCTTCGGGCCCGGCGGCCAAGCGATGACGCGGCAGTATCCGCTTGCGGAAAAGCTGCCGACGGAGCGAGACGATCATCCGCATCAACGGTCGCTGTGGTTTAACCATGGCTTGGTCAACGGCAAAGATTTTTGGCGGCAGCCGGAGCCGGGCGGGCCGCAGGAGCAGGACAACAGGATCGTGCACCGCGAGTTCGTCGAACTTGCATCGGGCGACACTGCGAAGATCGTCACAAAGAACGACTGGATGAGCGGCGACGTCAAAGTTGCGGAGGATGTGCGGAAGATTTCTTTTGGCGCCGATGAATATGGGCGGTGGATCGACTTCGCCGTCAGCGTGAATGCGAGCGAAGGACCGCTGACGTTCGGCGACACGAAAGAAGGCTCATTCGGCCTACGCGTGCCGGGGACGATGGACGTGGATGCGAAATTAGGCGGACGAATTCTCAACAGCCGCGGCGAGAAGAACGAGGCCGCGTGGGGCCGGCCAGCGGAGTGGGTCGACTATCACGGCATGGTCGACGGCAAGCCGGCGGGGATCGTTATCTATTCCATGCCCGACAGTTCTCGCCATCCCACGCGCTGGCATGTGCGGACCTACGGCTTGTTCGCGGCCAATCCGTTCGGGCAGCACGATTTCCCCGACGGCGAATCGAAGCAAGGGGAGCTACGCCTAGCAAAGGATGAGCGACTGCGACTGCATTACCGGGTGCTGTTGTACGGCGGGGAGAAATCGGCGGAGGAGTTGGCCGCAATTTATAAACAATACGAAGAAGAGAACCACGACGGCACGACGGACACGACGAAAGGCATTAAATAAGAGTCCACCGCAATCGTTCTCCCGTCGTGTTCGTCGTGTCGTCGTGGTTAATTATCCGAACGTGCCGTCGAGATGACGGAGGTAGTCGAGAGCTTCATCCAACTCCGGCGCGACGACGCCGGCCTTACGACCGCCGCGGTCGCATCGGCCCAGCAGGACGAGGTCGTCGTAATATTCGCTTTCACGAAGCCGCCGGTGGGCGCGGTGACCAATGGTTTGGTTGACGATGCCGTGGGCGAGCATGTGGTGCTCGATGAGCCAGCGCGTGCGCTCGGGAATCGTGCCGTCCAGGGCCTCCAGGCCCGCAGCGACGTGATCGTGCGGGTCGATCGCTTTGCCCACGTCGTGGAGCAGGGCGGCGAGCAAGAACTCTTCGTCGTAGGGCATTTCGTCGCGGCCGAGGTCGAACACCTGCAGGCTGTGGTAGAGCGCATCGCCTTCGGGATGCCAGGCGAGATTTTGCCGCACGTTTTCCAGCGGCAGCAGCAGCGACTGGTAAACCTGAAACCGATCGACCTGCTCGCGGGCTTCGACGAGCGCCTCGTCAACGTCGAGATCGGGATACTCCACGGCGAGGAACTGCCGTAGCTCGGCGATGCTTGCTCGATCGATCGCCTTGCCGGTGATCGAGCTCTTGAACATGTAGTGAGCTTCCTTCGAGGAGTATACGGTCAGCTCGTAGGTGAATTCCGAGTCGACGTGGATGTGCGTGTACACTCGGCTTTCGCCGTGTTTGCGGACCAGCTTTCGCTCGACCGTGAACGGCAGGCCATGTTGTTCGAGGGCGTGACCCACGGCTTCGATGGAGTCGGAGAAGACGTGAATATCCACGTCCGATCCCTGGCGAACGTGGCCAGTAAGGACGCTGCCGATGAGCCGCGGGCGGAAGCGTTCGAGCCGTTCCATCATCGCCAGCGCGGCCAGCCGCATGGCGCGAAGATTGTCGGTGCGGGCGTCGCCTTCGTGCATGCGGGCCAGCGCCTGCACCTGGTCGCGGATTTCAGCGTTTGAGGGGAGGTCCGCCGGCTTGGTCCAACCATGGCCGAGGCGCTCGGCCGCTTTCATCTTGGCCCGGTAGTACTCGGACTCCTGCCGCTGGTACATCAGGCGCGCGGCCTCCCACGCGATTTGCTGCCGCAGCTTGGAGTTTGGCATCGGCGGGCGGTGAAGGGATTCACCACGGAGGGCACGGAGGCGAATAACGTAGGTGCGCTTATTCTATTTGGCAGCGGGAACTCCGGCCACCGGGGGCGAGGACGCGTGCTACACGCAAGGTGATTGATGGGCTAGAATCGACCTCGATCCCCCCGCTCTGCTGTAACCCATTTGAGTCGCTAACTATGAGACATTTCCGTTCTTGGTTTCGGGCCGTGATTTTCACCGCAGCGGCGACCCTCTTAGTCGCGCATTCGCCGGCGTCCGCCGCAGATAAGTTGCGGGTGCTGATTATCGACGGCCAAAACAACCACGAATGGCAAAAGACGACGCCGCTGTTGGTGAAGGCGCTGAAGGAGTCGGATCGGTTCGTCGCCGATGTGGTGACAGCCCCGGCGGCTGGCGAGGACATGAGCGGCTTTCAGCCGAAGTTCGCCGGTTATGACGTGGTCATGAGCAACTACAACGGCGAGCGCTGGCCGACGGAGACGGAGCAGGAGTTCGTCGAGTACCTCCGCGGCGGCGGCGGGTTTGTGAGCGTCCATGCGGCGAACAACGCATTCGCCGAGTGGCCCGAGTACAACGAGGCGATCGGTTTAGGCGGCTGGTTCGGCCGCACGGAAAAGTCGGGGCCGTATGTGTACTTCAAGAACGACAAGCTGGTCCGCGACGATTCAGCGGGCCGGTGCGGCGGGCATGGGCAGCAGCATGAGTTCGTCGTGAAGGCCCGCGACACGGACCACCCCGTCACCGCTGGTCTGCCCGAGCGCTGGCTGCACGCTAAGGACGAGTTGTACGACACGCTCCGCGGGCCGGCGAAGAATATGACAGTGCTGGCCACCGCGTATTCCGACCC
>JBGSYU010000016.1:0-12249 GCA_041750715.1 Lacipirellula sp. | reverse complement strand
TCGCATGGTGCGCCGTCGACAGCGCCGAGGCGGCGCAGGTCTTTACCGACCACGTCCGACGCGCCGCGACGTGGAGCCTGGCGGCGCGCGGCGAGACGGCGCCGCGTTTGCCTGAAATCGGACACGATACCGAACTGGTTGGCTGGTCTTGGGCTGCGGATACGCATTCGTGGCTGGAACCGACGTGCATGTTCGTGATGGGGCTACGAGCGGCGGGTTACGGCGACCATGCGCGGGTGCGGGAGGGCGTGCGCCTGATCGTCGATCGACTGCTGTCCGGCGGCGGCGCGAACTATGGGAACACGATCGTGCTGGGTCAGGCGCTAGTTCCGCACGTTCAACCAAGCGGACTGGCGATGTTGGCTCTCGCTGGCGAAGCGAGTGACGACCCCCGAGTGGGTAAGTCGCTGGATTATTTAGAGGCCTCGATTGGACCGGATATGTCAGCGCCGTCGTTGGCGCTGGCTTGCCTGGGGTTGGTCGCCCATGGCCGACAGGCGGCGCCCAGCGGCGAGTGGATTGCTCGTGCCTTGGACCAGGGCGCCTTGAAGGATCTGGCCGCGTACGAGCAGTCGCTACTGCTGCTCGCGGCGGCGCCTTTGGCGTGGGTCGCTTCCGCCGGCCTGAGCTCGACACATGAGGAGGTGCATTGAACGCATCATCGTGTACCGGCGAGAACGGCGGTTTTAGCCGCCGAACGCTTCTGGCGGCAGGCGGCGCGGCGGCATTGGGGCTTGGGGGCGTGGCTGTTGCGCGGCGCACTAAGCCGCGAGCGGCGGTGTTTGTCGCTAAGTCGCAGCGGTACGATGCGGACCTGGTGAAGACGATCCGCGACGGGTTGCTGGCGTGCGGCATGGGCGGCGAGATCTTTCGCGGCAAGCGGGTGCTGCTGAAACCGAATCTCGTGGAACCTTCGCGAGCCATTCCGCACATGACGACGCATCCGGCGGTGATCGTCGCCGCGGCGGACGTGTTTCGCGGCCTGGGAGCCTCGGTCTCCGTCGGAGAAGCGCCGGGGCATGTACGCGACACGCAGATGGCGCTCGATGAATCGGGCGTCGGCGAAGCGCTACGCGACGGAGGCGTGCCGTTCGCAGACCTCAATTACGAAGAGGTCGCATGGCGCGACAACGGCGGCGGCTTCAGTAAGCTCGCCGGCCTGTACCTTCCGCGGAGCGTCGTCGAAGCCGACTTCGTCGTGTCGATGCCCAAGCTCAAGACGCATCATTGGGTCGGCCTCACGGCCAGCATGAAGAATCTGTACGGCGTGCTGCCGGGCATCAAGTACGGCTGGCCGAAGAACGTGCTGCACCACAACGGCATTCCAGAAACGGTCGTCGACATCAACTGCACCCTGCCCCGGCGGCTAGCCATCGTCGACGGCATCGACTGCATGGAAGGCGACGGACCGATCCTGGGCAGCATGAAGCCCATGGGGCTGATCCTGGTCGGCGCCAGTTTGCCGGCGGTCGACGCGACGGCGGCTCGCATTATCGGGCTGGAGCCGTCGCGGATTTCCTATCTCAAGCTTGCGCCGGCACGATTGGGACCCATCCGGGAAGGGTCGATCGAGCAACGCGGCGAAGCGTGGCGAACGGTCGCCAGCCCATTCGAACTGCTGGACCGGCAACATCTTCAAGAATTACGCGCCGATCGGCAAGGCGGGCTTTTCTCTTGAGTCTTGCGAAAGCCATGGCGCGTTTGATGAAATGATCGTCATCCTGAGCGACGCGAAGGATCTAGCGTGGTACAAGATTCTTCGCTTCGCTCAGAATGACGGTATGTGATGAATGACGGTAAGCTCGTTCTCAGTGCGGTTGTCGCTTCGCTCCGGGTAGCAGGAGCGCGGTTAGAACCAGCACCGTCGCCGAGATGCCTGTCGGGACGAGCCAAAACAAACGCCACGCATCCGCGGTGGCGCTTTCGAGCTGCGTCGATAGCAACCGCGCTCCGAATAATCCCGAGAGTTCTGCTCCGATGAAGCAGCCCATGCCGGACATGGCCACCGACAGTAAGCCCTGAGCGGTCGCCCGGCGTCGGGGACCTGCGCACAGATTCACGTCCATTTGCAGCGCAATCGACACCAGCGTGAACGCCACCCCATGCACCAGGATGGCCGTAAAGAGGGCCACGTCTTGACTGGCGGACGGCATTGAGGCGCTCGCCGAGATCAGCCAAAACCGGCCCGTCCAAACGGCCATGCCGATGAGGATCGACGTCTTGATGCTTACCCGCAGCAACAATGCCGGCAGTAACAGCATGCAGACGACTTCCACGACTTGTCCTAGCGTCATCTTCGCGGCGGTGCGGCTCCAGCCGACCGACGTATTGAGGTAGACGTTGAAGTAGGCGTAGTAGAACTGCGGTGGGATATGCGCCAACACGGCTAGCGCCATGAGCGCGATAAACCGCCGCTCGCGAATAAGATCGAGCGTTTGCGATCCTGAAAACCCTCCGACAGCGCCGACAGGCCGCCTTTTGGCGGGGGGCGTATGGGGCAAGAATAGGCAGAATGCCGCGATGACCAGTTCGGCAACCAACGCGATTTTCATCGGCGTCGCCGTCATCTCTATGCTCTTGCCGGTAAGGCTCGGCCAAATCCATCCCACGAAGAGGCCTGCGGCGATCCAACCCCCCGTGCTCCACGCGCGGGCGATCGGAAAGTCGCGTTCGGGCCGCGCTAAATGGTGAAAGGTCATCGACGAGACGAGCGCGGAACTGGGGATGAATGTTAGGAAGTAGCCCAGCGCCGCCAGGTAAAACGCCATCTGCGAATCGGCGGCGATCGCCGCAGCCAGAGCGGTGGCGCCCAGCAGATGTAAGACGACCAAGATGCGCTCGGTGGCGAAAAAATGATCGGCCAGCAAGCCCATGATAAACGGCGCGATCATTCCGCCCAGCGGCCCCGCGCCGTAGGCGACGCCGACGAACCCGGCGGCAAAAATGCCGCTGCCCTGGTCGCCGGTGTTCGCCTTAATGTAACTGCCTAAGGTGACGATCCACGCGCTCAGCACGAAGTTGTGCAAAAACATCGCGACGGAAAGCTTGACGCCGATGAGCGAGCGGATGGGGACGCCGACATGAGGCGCGTCGTCGTCCGAAGGCGGCGGGACCGCCACTTGCTCCATCGGCGGCACGGCAACCAGCGAGGGCGGGTCGTCGGGCGTCTCAGCCATGAGGTTCTGCCCGAATCGGGGTCAAAAAAAGAAGGCTTGAGGCTTGAGGCGTGAGACCTGAGTATGGCAACTCAAGCCCCACGCCTCACGTCTCAAGCCTGTTTGGCGAAGTGGAGGATAGCGGGCTCGAACCGCTGACCTTTTGGCTGCCAGCCAAACGCTCTCCCAACTGAGCTAATCCCCCGATTTTCGGCATTTCTCCGGAAACGGAGAGACCTCCCCAGTTCGACTGGTTCGGTCGCCGATGAACTGGCAAACTATCAACCCAGCGGAAAAATGTCAACGCGGCCGCCGGCACGGTTGTCGGTCCGTTTGGTGAAAGGGTCGGGAGCCATTTGCAACTGGAGGCGTCAGATGCCCTAAAGCTTCCAAGTCGCAAAAGACTCCCGACGCCGGCCATTTCCACGAGAATCAATGTCCGCCGCTTACCATCACCGTCGCGTGCTGATTGCCGCTGCCAAGCTGCTGCTGGCCGTGGGGATTCTCGCTTATCTCTTCTATTCGCTGCGAGGCGAAGCCGTATTTGGGCGATTGACTAGCGAGCCGAAGGATTGGGGCCGGCTGGCGGTCGCCCAGACGCTGATGCTAACGGCGCTGGTGTTCAACTGCATCCGCTGGTTCCTGCTCGTGCGAGCGCTGGGGATCGATTTCCGATTGGCCGATGCGTTTCGGCTGGGGGCGGTGGGGCTGCTGCTAAGCCAAGTGTCGCTGGGGGCCATCGGCGGCGATTTGTTTAAGGCGGTGTTCATCGCCCGCGAACAACCGGGCAAGCGGACCGAGGCGGTGGCGAGCGTGGTAATCGACCGGGGCATCGGGCTGTACGCCATGCTGCTGGTGGCGAGTCTTGGCATCGCGATCGTCGGCGACGTCGGTTCGACCGGCGCCCTGCTGCGGACGCTCGCCGGGTTCATCTTCGGACTGGCCGTGGTGGGAACGCTGGGCGTGGGACTCTTGATGGTTCCCGCGGTGACAGGACCGGCGATGCGGAAGTGGCTGCACAACGTGCCGGCGATCGGGCACACGCTATCGCGGCTCCTCGACGCGGCCGCCGCTTATCGCCACCGACGTGGCACACTGTTCGCGGCAATCGCGCTGGCGTGCTGCACGCATGTGCTGCTGGTGCTGGCCATTTGGTCGGTGGGGCGCGGGTTGCCGGTGCAGGCGCCTTCGCTGGCGGAGACGTTTCTCGTTGGACCGCTAAGTCAGTGCGCGGGGGCAATCCCGCTGACGCCCGGCGGGTTAGGCACGTTCGAGGCCGCGATGGACCGGCTGTTTGTAGCGGTCGGCTCGCGGCCGGGCGACGGGTTGCTGGTGGCGATTACCTACCGGGTAATGATGTACATATTGGCGGCCATCGGCGCTATCTACTATTTGAGCGCCCGCAAGAAGGTGAGCGAGGCGATGCATGAGGCGGAAGACTACGCCGAGCACCGGGACGACGATTCTTGACGGACCACGCCCCTGGGGGACGCCGCGATAATTCGCTAGGCTAGGGGCATGTTTCCCCCCGTCGATAAAGAGAAATCGTTCCCGCAGCGCGAGCTAGAAGTCCTTCAATTCTGGAAGGACCGCGACACCTACCGTAAAACCCTCGCCGCGCGCGAGGGGGCGCCGCCGTTCATCTTCTACGAAGGCCCGCCGACCGCCAACGGCATGCCCCACCCCGGCCACTGCCTCACCCGGGCGATCAAAGACCTCTACCCGCGCTACAAAACCATGCGCGGTTACCGCTGCGAACGCAAAGCGGGCTGGGACACCCATGGCCTGCCGGTGGAGACCGAGGTCTCGAAAGAGCTAGGCATCCACTCGAAAGAGGAGATCGAAAAGTACGGCATCGAACCGTTCATCCAAAAATGCCAGCAAAGCGTCTGGCGATACATGAACGAGTGGGAACGGCTGACCGAGCGGATCGGATTCTGGGTCGATCTCAAGAATGCGTATGTCACGTATCACCAGAGCTACATCGAGAGCGTGTGGTGGTCGCTGAAGAACCTGTTCGACCGCGGGCTGCTGTACAAGGGGCACAAGATCGTTTGGTGGTGGGCGCAGGGGGGGACGGCGCTCTCGGCGGGCGAGGTGGGGCAAGGGTATCGCGAGGTGGCGGATCCGAGCGTGTATGTGAAGTTTCCGCTCATCGGTGCCGAAACACGGGAGCTTCGTGGCGAGTCGTTGCTGGTCTGGACAACTACCCCCTGGACCTTGCCAAGTAATCAATTCGCCGCGGTACGCACCGACCTCGCGTATGTCTCGGTAACGGAGGACCAGACAGGCGAGAAGCTGATCGTCGCCAAAGACTTGGTTAGCGCGCTTGAGTCAAAGACTAAGCGCACCTTAAGAGTCGGCGGTGAGTTTCCCGGGAAGCAGCTGGTGGGAAAAAGATACATTCCGCCGTTTGATAACTTCTACCCACGGCTGGACCGCCGAGTGTTATTCAACGGAAATGATTCCTTCTATCCAGCATGGCGCGTGGTCGCGGAGGAGTTTGTGACCACTGATTCCGGTACTGGAATCGTTCATATCGCCCCGGCCTTTGGCGAAGACGATTTCAACGTTCTGTTAGCTGAGCGGGAAACGATCCACGACTTGCCGTTAATCAACTGCGTCGCCCCCGACGGCAAATTCACCGACGAAGCCCCCGAGTTCGTTCGTGGTCGCTGGGTGAAGGACTGCGACAAGGACATCATCCGCGATCTCAAGTCGCGCGGCTTGCTCTTCCACCAAGAGCAGTATCTGCATGAGTACCCCTTCTTCACGCGGGCAGAAGAGGATCCGCTCATTCAGTACCCGCGCGAGAGTTGGTTTATCCGCACCACCGCGTTTCGCGAGGCAATGCTGGAGAACAACTCGAAGATCAACTGGCTGCCCGAGCATATTAAGGACGGGCGGTTTGGGAAGTTCTTGGAATCGAACGTGGACTGGGCGCTAAGCCGCGAGCGGTTTTGGGGGACGCCGCTGCCGATCTGGGTTTGCTCGGAGACGGGCCAGATGGAGGCGATCGCCAGCTACGACGAGTTGCTCGCCAAGCCCGGCGTCGACGGCGGCCAGGTTTGGGCCGCGGCTAAGGAGAAGAATCCCGCGCTGGTCGACGACTTGCGGGTTCACAAACCGTACATCGACGCGTTGACCTACGACTCGCCGTTCGCTCCGGGCGCTCGCATGGAACGCGTCAGCGAAGTGATCGACTGCTGGTACGACAGCGGCGCGATGCCGTTTGCCCAGTGGGGCTACCAGGGGAATGACGAAGCAAGAATGACGAATGACGAAGTGAAGGCATCCGATCATTCGTCATTCGCCATTCGTCATTCGTCATTGAGTCGACAGGCGCAAAGTGCCGAAAAACTCCTCCAGCAGTTCCCCGCCGACTTCATCAGTGAAGCCATCGACCAAACCCGTGGCTGGTTTTATAGCCAACTGGCGATTAGCACGATGTTGTGGGGGAAAAATGACGAAGCACGAATGACGAATGACGAAAAAGACTCGTCAGCCCATTCGTCATTCGACATTCGTCATTCGTCATTCCCCTACCCCCACCCCTTCCGCAACTGCATCGTCCTGGGCCTCATGCTCGGCGAGGACGGGCAGAAGATGTCGAAGAGCAAGCGCAACTACCGCGATCCCAGCGAGATCTTCGATCGCTACGGCGCCGATGCGCTGCGGTGGTACTTCTTCGCCAACCAGCCGCCGTGGAGCTCGATTCGCTACAGCGAGCAAGCGATCAAGGACAGCGTGCCGGAGTTTCTGCTGCGGCTCTGGAATGTTTACAGCTTCTTTACGATCTACGCAAATATTGATGGGTTTGATCCGGCGGGGGAGGTGAAAAGCGGAAAGCGGAAGGCGGAAAGCGGAGCAGAAGCACCATTATCGCTTGGCGTCTTCGCTTCGGCCACGTCGTATCGTCCACTCTCCCAGCGCAGCGAACTTGATCGCTGGATTCTCAGCGAGCTTAACCGCACCGCCGCCGCGGTCGTCGAGCGAATGGATCAGTACGACAACTTCGCCGCCTGCGCCGCGATCACCGAGTTCGTCGACGCCCTGTCGAACTGGTACGTCCGCCGCAGCCGCGATCGGTTCTGGGCGAGCGACAAGCGCTCGCCGGAGAAGCTCGACGCGTATTGGACGCTCTACGAGTGCCTCGTCACGACGGCCCAACTCGTGGCGCCGTTCACGCCGTTCCTTGCCGAGAGCCTGTGGCAGAACCTCGCCGCGGCCCCCTTCGGCGATCGGGCGCCTGAGAGCATTCACCTGTGCGACTACCCGCCGGGCGACGTCGCGGCAATCGACGAGCAGCTTTCGCAACGGATGAACCTCGTTCGGCACATTTCCTCGCTAGGCCGACAAGCCCGTACCGCGGCAGGGCTAAAGGTGCGCCAGCCGCTAGCCAAGGTCGAGGTCATCCTTGCCGACGCGACGCACCAGTCGTGGCTCGAAGAACACGCGACGGTGATCGCGGAAGAGCTAAACGTGAAGGCGGTCGCGTTCAGCGACGAGCCGGACAAATACGTCGATCACGAAATTTTACCGAATTTTAAGCTGCTCGGCGCCAAGCTCGGCAAGCTCATGCCGAAGGTAAAACCGGCACTCGCCCAGTGCAGCGGCGCCGAACTGCTGGCGAACATCCGCGACAACGGCAAGATCGATCTGGTCATCGACGGCCAGGCGATCGCGCTGACGTCCGAGGAGGTTGAAATACGCCTCCAAGCCAAACCGGGTTGGGCCGCGGCGAACGACAAAGGCGTGGTCGTCGTTCTGGCGACGGAATTAACGTCCGAACTGCTGGCGGAAGGGCTGGCCCGCGATTTCGTTCGCGTCGTCCAGGACATTCGCAAGGATTTGAGTCTGGAGTTCACCGACCGCATTGAAATCGGCGCGGTGACGGAGTTCCCTGAACTTCGCGACGCCATCGATGCCTTCCGCGATTACATCACGGCGGAGACGCTGGCCGTGAGCATCGTCTTCGAGCCGATCCCGGGGGTACGCCCGGCTAGGGTGAAGGTCGGCGAATACGAGGCGGGCGCTTACATGCGAGTCGTTTCATGAGCGACTCACCGAAGGCGCCGCTGAAGCTCGCCGTGCTGATCTCCGGCGGCGGGCGCACGCTCGAGAACTTGCGCGCCCTCGTCGATGAAGGCCGACTGCCGGTCGATATCAGGTTGGTCGTTTCCAGCAACACGTCGGCGGGAGGGTTGGAGCTTGCCCACGCGGCAGGCATCGACACGGCCGTTTTCCTTCGCAAAGAGTTCGACACCGACCGCGCCTACGGCGATGCCATCTTCGCGGCTTGTCGCTTAGCGGGCGTCGACTACGTCGCGATGGCCGGCTTCATGAAGCTCGCCCCCGTGCCCGCGGACTTCACTGGCCGCGTACTGAACATCCACCCTGCACTGATCCCCGCGTTTTGCGGCCACGGAATGTATGGGCATCGCGTGCATGAGGCGGTGCTCGATTACGGGGCGAAAGTGACGGGCGTCACCGTCCACTTCGTCGACAACGAGTACGACGCCGGCCCGATCATCTGGCAGCAGCCCGTGCCGGTGTTCGATGACGACACGCCTGAAACGCTCGCGAACCGCGTGTTCGAGGTGGAAAAAGAAGCTTACCCCCATGTGCTGCGATTGCTCGCCGGCGGGCGAATTGTCGTCGATGGCCGGCGGGTGCGGATCGCCGCATCGAAGCGTCGAAAATCGTCGCCGGAGGAATGAAATGTGACGCTGCCGAGCGCATTTAGCTCCCGGTCAGTGACCGGGGGCTAAGCGGCGCGCCGGTCGCACCGCTCCCGAATCTTTATCATTTCTGTTATCTTGGACGCACACGCAATACGCCACACAACTTTCTTGAATCCCATGCCCGACGTCGAACAGCACAAACGCGAAATCTGCGAAATCGGCGACCGCCTCTACAAACGCGGGTTCGCCGCCGCCAACGACGGCAACATCACCTATCGCATCGGCGATAATGAGGTGCTCTGCACGCCCACGATGCACTGCAAGGGTTTCCTAAAGCCCGCCGACATCGCAACGATCGACATGGACGGCAAGCAGCTCGCCGGCGACAAGCCGCGCTCCAGCGAGGCCTTGCTCCACCTGGAAGTCATGAAGGCGCGGCCCGAGGTGAAGAGCGTCGTCCACTGCCATCCACCGCACGCCACCGCGTTCGGCGTCGCCCATGAGGCGATCCCTTCGTGCGTGTTCCCCGAGGTCGAAGTCTTTCTCGGCCATGTGCCGATCACCAGGTACGAAACTCCCAGCGGCAAAAAATTCGCCGAGACGATTCTGCCCTTCGTTCGCAAGGCGAACGTGATCATCCTCGGCAACCACGGCACGGTGAGCTACGGCGAGAGCGTCGAACGGGCCTACTGGTGGACCGAGATTCTCGACGCCTATTGCCGGATTCTCATCCTCGCCAAGCAAATCGGCCGCGTGGAGTATCTCTCGTCCGAAAAGACGCAGGAGCTGATCGAGCTGAAGAAGAAATGGGGCTACGCCGACCCGCGGCATGAGGAGGCGTACCGGGGAAGCGATCTCTTCGCGGACGACGTGTTTCGCGAAAGCTGGAAGGAGTGCGGCGTGAGCACCGGCGCGTTCGGCGCGCCGGGCTGGTCGAAGGCCGCCGCCGAACTCCAACAGCGTTCGGCCGAGCAGAGTTCCGCTGAAGACGTGCTGGTCGAAAAGATCGCCAACCGCGTGGCGGAAAAACTCCGCGGCATGTTAGTGTAGGGCTGATGACCGCTCAACTGCCGGAACCGCTGGACGTCATCGCCGTGGGCGCCCACCCCGACGACGTGGAAATGGCCTGCGGCGGCACGCTCGCCCGGCTGGTCGAGCAGGGCTATCGGGTCGGCATCGTCGACCTCACTGATGGCGAGCCGACCCCCAATTCGCCCGGCCCGGAAGCGCGGCTGACCGAAGCCCGCGCGGCGGCGAAAGCGCTAGGCGTTCACGAGCGGATCATCCTGAAGCTGCCCAATCGGCGGTTGTTCGACACGTTCGAGAATCGCGTGGCGCTCGCCGTCGAATTGCGGCGCTACCGTCCCAAACTCGTGCTGGGCTTTGGCGAGAAGACGCCGATGGCTTCGCCCGACCATTGGCAGGCGATGCAAATCACCGACGCCGCGATTTTCTACGCTCGGCTCACCAAGTGGGACGAGCAGTTCGAACACCTGCCGCCGCATCGCATCGGAGCACAGCTCTATTTCACGCTGGCGTTTTACACGGCCACGCCGATGGTGGGGGCCGGGCAGATCATCGCCGACGTCGGTGCGACGCTGGAGAAGAAGCTCGCGGCGGTCCGATGCTACGCCACGCAATTCGGCCCTGAGAAGCAGCACGTCTTCGCCCGCGCTACGGCGTGGGCCCAGCACCTCGGCGAAATCGCCGGCTTCGACGCCGGCGAGCTGTTCACCACGCCGCGCACCTTCGGCACGCGCGACCTGATGAGCGCCGTCTTCGGCGACGTGGTCGTCTCGCCGCCCGTGGATGCACCGCTGTGAGTGCATCGTTAGCACCCAAGAGAGTGTCATCCTGAGCGCAGCGAAGGATCCAGCGCGCCGCCAGATTCTTCGCTGCGCTCAGAATGACGGGTGGACTACCGCGGCGTCGCGTCCGGCAGCCCGCCGTCCACGGGTATCGTCGCCCCCGTCGTGGGGCTTTGCCGCGATACGAAATAGAGCACCGCATTGCCTACATGGCGTCCCGTCACGCTCGCCTTCAGCAGGTTGCGCTGGCGGTAATATTCGTGCAATTCGGCCTCGCTCATGCCGCGAGACTTCATGCGGTCTTGGCCCACCAGGTCCCACAGCCCCGA
Source organism: Lacipirellula sp. (assembly GCA_041750715.1). Lineage (GTDB taxonomy): Bacteria > Planctomycetota > Planctomycetia > Pirellulales > Lacipirellulaceae > Lacipirellula. The sequence goes on along the minus strand of JBGSYU010000016.1, from coordinate 1,273 downwards.
CTTGTACTTGCCTTCGGAAAACACCGCATCCGGCGCGACCATGTTGACGCGAATGTCGTGCGGGGCGAATTCCACGCTGGCGATCCGGCCGAGTTGGTGGCAAGCGGCCTTGGTGGCGCTGTAGGCGCCGAAACCGGCGCTGGGCGAGGGGACGTTTTTGGTCGACATGATCACGATGTCGCCGCCGGCGTTTCGCTCGATCATGCGCTTGCCCGCTTCCTTGAGCACGACCAGAGTCCCGTCGACGTTGACCTTCTCGAGCAGTTGAAACCGTTCGACGTCCATCTCCACAATCTTCGCCACGTAGGCGATGCCCGCGTTGTGGATCACGATATCGAGCTGGTTGTAGTTGGCGTAAACCTGGTCGAGCGCAGCGCCGACGGCCGCGGGGCTGGTGACGTCCATGGCGAGCCCCATCGACTGCCCCGGGGCGAGTGCGTCGAGATCGTTGGCAAACGCGTCGAGCTTGTCGCCGGCCAAGTCGGTAGCGACGAGCGTTGCGCCGTTCTCCAGCAGCACTTCGCAAATGCCGTAGCCAATCGCCCCGGCGGCGCCGGTGACGACCGCCACTTTTCCGGTTAAGAGTTTATCCACGAATCTGCTCCAACATGAACTGAATATTGTCGGCCGGGTCGCCGGCAAACGCCGCGCTGCCGGTGACGATGCCGTTGGGGCCCATCGCCGCGAGTTGGCGGATGTTGCCTTTCGCCACGGCCCCGTCGACGAAAATGACGGTGTCGCCGTTGAGCGCCCGCACGGCCGCAATTTTTTCGGGGAGGCCGGCGATGAAGTCCTGCTTGCCCGTATCAGGACCGACGGCCAGCAGCACGACCACGTCTAATTTATCGGCGACGGGCGCGAACACGTCGACCGGCGTCGCCGGGTCGAGCGATACGCCGCGCAAAATGCCCCGCGCAGGATCGTTGGCGTTTTTCATCTGTCCGATCAAATCGAGTGTCGCGGCGACATTACCGCAGTGCTCGACGGAGAACGTGATAATATCGGCCCCGGCCTTGGCGAAGTCTTCGACGTGCTTCTCGGGCTGCTCGATAAGCAGATGCACGTCCTTGAGCAGCCGGGTTCGCATCCCCGCCAAAATCGGCGCCCCCGCCGTGATCTTGGGCCAGACGCGGCCGTCCATCACGTCGAGGTGCAACAACACGCCAAACCGCTCGAGCAGCTCGATGCTTGCGGCGAAGTCCATCACGTCGCCGGCGAGAATGCCGACGCTCAGCTTGGGCGGACCCGAGCGCAACTGGTCGAGGACCGCTTG
>JBGSYU010000015.1:0-3346 GCA_041750715.1 Lacipirellula sp. | reverse complement strand
TGCAGTTCGGCGGCGCGCTGACCATCGTCTGCGGCGCTGTGTTCCTCGTCATCGGCGCACTCAACCCCACGCCGCACCGGCATCCGCGATCCACCTGGTGGGCCCTCGGCTTCCCCTTGCTCGCCGGAGGGCTCGTAGTCCCGTTCGTCACGGCGACCCAGGCCATCACGATCGCCGGCGCCATGGGCGCCGCCATCTTCGCGCTCTACGCAGCGGCGTTGCGCAGCGAATTGCTTCGGCAGGAGCAAGGCGGCGTCGATGGAACCCATTGACTTCAACGGACTGGATACCGTTGTTCACGGCCCGATCCGCCTCGGCGTGCTTACCGCGCTCCAGCTTGACGGCGCCATCGACTTCACCACGCTCAAACAGCGCCTCGACGCCGCCGACGGCGCACTCGGCATTCACCTGCGCAAGCTGGAGGACAACGGCTACATCGCCTGCAAAAAGTCGTTCGTCGGCAGACGGCCAAAGAGCACGTATACGCTTACGGCTCAAGGACGCAAAGCGTTGCGGCTGTACCTGGATGCGATGCAGCGCCTGATTGATTCCCTGGACGCATCCGCCAAACGCCGTTGACGCGACGCGGGGCGCCGGGTGCTACTGGCGCCCGCCAGTGCTGAACGCCGTACACGCCCGCCACGTCGCGAGCACTCTGCACGCGTTAGCCAGAATTGTAGCCCCGGGCTCTGCCCGGGGGGCCGCGCCGCGTAAGAGGACGCATCGCCTCGAATTCATCCGCCGCGTGATGCAAACCTACCCCCGGCCAGAGGCCGGGGCTGAAGGCGTTATCGCCGATCGACGATTTGCCAGGCAATCATCCGTGCGCCGGCATGCCGCGCCAAATATTCGCGTGTCTGCTCCAGCGCTTTCAGCGTCCGCAATTCAAACCCGCAGTAACCGGCGGTCCATATCCGTCCGCGATTCAACCGCTGCCGCATCCGATTCTTCAGCCGCCCCGCCATCGCCTCCATCGCATCGCCGTGGCCGATGATCCAATGCACGTGGGTCGACTCGACGACTGCGTCGCTCAATTGATAAGCAAACTCGGAAGCTGCTTCCCGCAAGGCTTCGAAAAGGATCTGTTGTTCCATCGTCGAGAAAGCAACCGGCGGCGCATTCATTTGCGACTTCGCAAATGTTGCAAGCGCCGGTTCAGCCGGCAGGACTCGTCCTCGTTCCACGTAGCCGCGAGCGTCGCCCGGCAGCCAACTGCCGTGCGTGGTCGTCGTCACGAACGAAGCTTCAAACCGCTCGACCATGCGGCCAATTCTGCCGCTAGAGTCTGCCGCCCGCAACACATTTTTTCAGCCCCGGGCTCCGCCCGGGGGTCGGCCTGAACCCTCGCCACGCGTCGCCCGCGTGAAATGCAACCCCCGGGCAGAGCCCGGGGCTGAAAGCTGTCGTGCATTCCCGACCTAGCTGAACGGCACAACGGGCGCCAGCCGTGACGCCTGCTATAATTGACTCAACGAACTACCGTTCCAGTTCCAAGTCGTTTGCACCCCCAGCAGTCGCTCCCATGGAAATCCCAGCCATCTACGAAAACGGCGTCTTCCGCCCCCCCGGCCCCGTCGTCATTTCTGAGTACGCCAAGTTCGCTCAGTGATTCTTAACGTGTACAATGAAGGAATAACCGATCGGTCTTCGTTGGAGACTGCCCATGGAAATCCCCGCCATCTACGTCAACGGCGTCTTTCAGCCCACCGGCCCGGTCTCTCTCCCTGAGAACACTCCGGTGACGGTCACGGCGCAAGCCTCTTCCGCTGAGCAGCCACCGCTCGGCTGTAACACCGATCGGCTGTACGAGCTCCTCAGCCAGAGCGTTGAGACGGGCATCCCCGACCTCGCGGCTCGACATAACGAGCATCAACCGTGAGCCCGGTCTTTCTGGATACGGTCGGGCTCCTTGCGCTCTGGAACCGTTCAGATCAATGGCGGCCCGCTGCAGCGTCGGCGTTTAACGCCGTTCTTGCTGATCGGCGGCCATACGTCACAACGGAGGCCGTACTCCTAGAATGCGGAAACGCCGCATCGAGAACCGCGTTTCGCCAGAAAGTGATTGAGACACGAGAGGAATTATTGGCTAACGACGGCCTGATCGTCATCACCGATCAAGACTGGTCGGATGCCTGGGCCGAGTACGATCGTGGCCGCCCCGGCGACCCCGGCATCGTCGACTGCATCGCCTTCGCCGTGATGCGTCGCCTCGGCCTCATCGAAGCCTTCACCAACGACCAGCACTTCACCGCCGCCGGATTTACCACGCTCTTCTAAGCGGCAGCCATGCCGCGGCCCGTTCGTCGCCGTGCAATCGCCGCGCACCCAACCAACGGCAAGATCATCGAAGCCGCCGCCGGCTCCGGAACGCCGACGAAGGTAAACGTCAGCGATTCCTCAAAGAAGTAGTCCTGCCCCTGATAGCCGTACTCGCTGAGCCGCTGCCCGGCGACGAGGCCGCTGCGCACGGTGATCGACGTGGTTTGCTGCCCCGCCGTCGTCAACGTGAGGAAGTCGAGCGTGGCGCTAGTCGGCGGCGGACCAAAAAACGTCAGCGTCGTCCCCAGCGCCGCGTAGGCCTTGTCCCCCGCGAACGAAATCCCTTCGACGACGTTCATGGCGCCGCCGGTCTCGCGAAAGCCGGGCGCGCCGACGGGAGGGCTTCCATCATCTTGAAGCATCGAACCTGGCGTCACCGCCAGCACGGCCGGGCCGCTGGTCTGAATGTTGAGATGGCCGGCCAAGGCGCCGTTGACATTCGAGAACTGCAACAGCCATTCGACATTACCGCCAACGGTCGGCGTCGCCGTTGCCGTGAACGGAAGAATACTTGGGGTGGATGCGGTGTTTCCGTACTGACTTCGGTAAAGCGCGAAGTCGGCCGCGTCAACGAATCCATCGCCGTTAGCATCTCCGGAGTTTGCGGAACCAGCGCTGCCAAAATTATCGCCGAGGATGCTGTAGTCGGCATGCGATACGATGCCATCGCCGTTGAAGTCGCTTTCCTGCGTAGGCGCTGCCCACGCCGCCGAATTAAGTAATGCGACCAACGCTACCGCTCTTAGAAGTACATTCAACGATCTCATTAGCGCGACCCCTTTTTTCGCGAACAACGGTGCATAACAGAGTTAGTCGTACGGCAGTCTAACGAGAACGGCGTGCCCAAACAAGAAAATACGGGGAACTGGCAGGAAGGTTGGCCGCGGGGAGGCAACCCATCGTTTGGACGCTCCGTATTTTGCCCCCGGTCATTGACCGGGGGCTAAGTGCTTGTACCGGCGGCGGTTATGCGGTGAGAACCACGTGTCTGCCATTGACTCCCGCGCCCCGTGTGCTATGCTTGCCC
>JBGSYU010000014.1:0-11114 GCA_041750715.1 Lacipirellula sp. | reverse complement strand
GGGCGGCGCGACCCCGCTGGCCGATCGCAGCTCGGGCGCTTGGCCTTGGGCCGACGGCGCAGTCGCAGGCGCGAGCGCCAGCGCGATGAGCGCGGTCATCGCAGCGATCGGCCGCGAAACTGCGGCGGGTCGGCGATGGTTCAATGCCAAGTTGCAATTCACGAGCACGTGTCCTCCATGACACCGCTCAAGGGGAAGCTGCGAGTTTCGAGGTTCGACTTAAATCTCTCTCAATAACTTGCAACTCGTTACTCAAGACTAGCAGCTCTTTCACGCCGCCGTCCGTGACAGCGCGAACAGCCACAGCTCTAACTCCAAAGTTACCGACTCGCCGCCGCCTGACGCATGCAGGTGCAGGTGATGGAGGTGCGAGACTGTTTTGTCTTTCTCTAACTGCGCGATGAGGTCGTGAATCGCCGACATCGAACCGTCCACCGCGAGGACTAAAACTCGCTGCTCTAGCGAAAACGGCGTGTCGCCCTCGCCCGGCGGCAGGCTCGTCTCACTCAGCGGCTTGTCGTTCTCCTTCCACGGGCGCCGCGTGGGGGCGCCGACTTCGATCCGTCGAATCTGGCAGCCCGATTCTCGCACCACGTCTACCAAGCGGCTGCGAAAGCGGGCCACCCCTGCCTCGTCGACCGTGCGGCGCTGGAGCGACTCCAAGTGCTTGCCGACCTCTTCGGCCTGCTTTTCGTACACCGGCAGCGACTCGGCGGTTTGCCGGGCCGCGACCAATTCTTCGGACAGGTCGTTACGACTGGTTCTTTTGTCAAAGTACTCATCGACCATTGGCAACAACGCCACTAGCGCCACCAGACCGGTGGCGGTCGTAACGATTAGCCAACGGTGGCGGGCCTCACAGAATTTGCGGATTACGGAATCATTCATGGCGCGCTACCTCAGCTGCGGGACCGTCAAACTCTGCCAGGGTTAACTCCAACTCGAAACTAGTCGTCGGGCCCGTGGCCGATGAAGAGGGGCTAGTGCCCTTGAGGGCGACCTCGGCGAGGTCGGGCGCCAGCTCCAACCAGCGGACGAAGTCGTACACCCCCGCCTCCAAATAGCTGGCGCCGGTCAGGCGAATGGTCGTGCGGTCGACCACTTCCAGTTTGCTGAGCCAGACATCGCTGGGCATGCAGCCGGCGAGACGGCGAACCAGCCGGTCGCCCAAGTCGCTCGGTAGCAGCGCCGCCAGTTTCTCCAGTTCGACCAGCTTGGCTTTGGAAGCCATCAATTGCCCATGAAGCTCGGTCGCGCGGGCCTGGGCGACTGCCAAATCGCTTAATTCGGCCCGCGCCATTTCCAGCGATCGCGCACCTCGCATGTTGGCCAGGCTCAGCGCCGCCATTGCTAGCAAGGTTGCCGCCAGCGGTATCGCGCTGCGGAGTAGCGTCGGCCTTAGCGGCTCGCGTTTGCGGTCGAGAATGTGCTGCATTAGGTTCGGCGCATCGCAGCCGCCGGCCGGCAAAAAGGTCGCCAGCAAGGCGCCGAGGGCAGCGGCCGTGACGTTGTCGGCGGTCTCCTCGCAGATATGCCAGGTCGCCTTCACGTCGGCGGGCCGCACCTGGAGTAGCTCGAGCGTCGCCATTCGCTGGAACTGTTCCGTTGCCGCCCGAACCGAATCCGCGTCACCGCTTAGGTAAATCCGGTTGAGCTCCGGCGGCGCGGTGCGGAGACACCGACCAACGTGACGGCTCAGCCGATTCAGATGCGTTTCCAAGAGAGTCGGCAGGTCGACCACCGCGCCGCGTCCGCTGGGGCGATAGTCGAGCAACAACTGCCCGTCTTGGCAGACCCCGACTTCCATCCCCGACGGGTTGAGATGCACCAGCAAGTAAGCGCCGGTCGGCGTTTCGGTCAGGCGGGTCACGGCGCGATTCAATGCCGACAACGCCGGCTCGATCACCGAGATTTCAAGCCCCGCCGCTTCCGCCGCCCCGTGAATCGCATCGAGCGTCGTGCGATTGCAAACCGCTGCCATGGCGTGAGCGTGGCGCGCGTCGAGCGCTTGCGTATTGCTGACCAGCACTTTCTCGCCCGGGCCGAGCGACAAATACAGCCGGCTTCGCTGTTCGAGCAATTGCAGCTCGGCCCGCACCGCTTCGGCCGTGCCGCGAATCGTCCGCAGCACGCAGAACTCGCCGGTGAGGACTACGCGGATTTCGGCCCCCTGAATGGAATGCTGGCGACCGATCTCACGGAAGGCGGAGGTAAGTTCGTCGCGCCCTTCGGAAGTATGCAGCGACGTGGCATTAATCCGCCAACAGCAGGCCGACGAGGTGACTTCGTCGATTCGATCGTCGCCGACGAATTTTTGCAGCTCGACGACGCCCAGGTCGCTAGTGGAGAGCTCGATGACGAACACGCGCTGGTCGCCAATACGCCGGCGCTCGCGGGCGGACGTGCGACGGCTCTTGTGCGTTTGACGGCGGTCGGACATGAGCAGACTCGACGTGCGTTAGAGTTGAAACGTGGCGGTGACGGTTCTGGTGATGGCGCCCGAAACGCCGCGTGCGGTGACGATCGCCGTTCCGGCGGCGCCGCTGACGGCGGTCGCCTGGTAGGTATCGTCGCCGGGGTAGGCGCCGTCGACGACGACCCCCCGCCAGCTCGGGTTGGCTTCCAATTCAGCGGCGGCCGCATGGACGCCGGCGCTGGCCAGGTACAGGGCGCGCTCGTAATCGATATTGTTGCGAACGCTCGAAAGTTCCAGCGTAATCGTGTCGAGCACGTTCACGACCAGCAACGTGACGATAAAGAGGATGAACATGCATATCATCAGCGCTGCGCCGCGGCGCGGCTGATTGCGTCGACTGGTTTGGACAACGTTCTTCATTTCGAGACTTCCCCGTTACCACGCACGCAGCCATGCGATGCAGGAGACGGTCTCATTCGTCGACCCGGCAGGCCGGCTGAGCGCGTACGTCACTTGGCATCGAACCGCGTGAATCTTCGCGACGTCGACCGTTGGGATCAGCCCGTTGGCGCTCAGCCCCGTAAAGTTCACCTGCGTAATGTTCTCGGCCAACAGGTTGTTGGCCGTTACCGTGCCGTACAAGATTTGGTTCGCGCCCCCGACGTGGTCCCACAGAGCGGTCGTCCCATCGGCCATTTGCAGCGTGAGGTAGCCAGACGTATCGGCAGCCGCGGAGATGGCCGTCACCTGGGTGGCTTGTCGAACCCGCCGCACGATGTGCTGCACGGCGGCGATTCCCTCGGCGCGCTGCTGCGAGTCGCTCTGGTGTCGTCGCCAGGCGTCGTTGGCCGTTCGCACCAGCGCGAAGCTGGAGGTCGTCAGCACGGCCCTGATGGCCGTGGCCGCGATCATCTCTACCAGCGTGAAGCCGGCTCGTCGATGGTTAGTTCGGTTCATTCTCGTACGTCAACAGCTTGGCGACCTTCGTGCGGAAGCGAACGGCAAGTTCATTCGCGTCGAGCGTCGAACTGCCATTCACATCGTCGAACATAGTGACCTGCACGTGCATGAGCCGACCGGTGAGGCCGCCGCTGGCGGGATCGTCGGATCGCGTCAGCACGTATCGCAGCGACGGATGGCCGTCGGCGGCAAAGTTGCCGGTGATAGTTCCAGGAATCCAGCTCTGCATCGTGCCGCCGGCGTTGAACTCCATGACCTGGACGGCGTAGTTCGCCAGCAGATTTCGCCGCACAGTCTCCCGGCTCACCGCCATCGCGTCGCGCACGACGGCCAATGCCGGTGCGAGCGTTCCGGCCACGAGCGCGGTGGCGGCGATCATCTCGAGGAGCGAGAAGGCGGGTTGTGGGCAGCTTCGCAATGACATTGGTTTTGGAGACGGGAGTTTCGGAGAAACTCCCCCACGTGGACGAGTCTCTGCGAAACTCGAGTTGATTTCCGGCTGCGCAAGAATAGCTCACCGACGAAGCGTAACTATCGGCGTCAATCGACGCCGACGGACTTACGTCGCGGTCGTTCGCACCGCACCAGTCGCCATAATCGTCGAAACCGTCCACGAGCGATTGGGCCCGGCAGCGGTGACGGAGTATGCGGCTAGCGCCGCGCCGCCAAAATCGAACTCCAGCGTCGTGTGACTCGCCGTAACCACGACCCCCGCAGGCACGGTTCGAGTCTCGTCGACCGCCACGTCGCCGCCCGCCGCCCGGCGATACATCGTGTAACTGGTGACGCTCGAACCCGAAACTGCCATTTGCAGATAGTGATTGTCGCCCGTGGCGATCGTGCGGCGACGCGCCTGCATCAGGTCGAGGGCCAATTTGCGGGCGAATCCCTCGGCCCCGACGTTTTCTATGGTGCTGGACCCGAACCGCGTAACCCCCGCCGCGGCGAGCAGTGCGACGATGGCGAGCACCGATAGCATTTCTACCAAACTAAAAGCCCGGCGCCCTTGCGGACGCCGAGCCGATGGTTCGATCGCATTTGATAGCGGCTGCATAGCGACTTAATTCACGCGGCGCGTGGTGGCGTTCAGCGTGTACGCACTATTGTCGACCGGATTTCGCGGCAAGCCATCGGGGAAATAGTTCACGTTGGCGCCGATGTCGCTGAGGTTATTCGCCGGCCAGCGGTTGAGGTCGATGTAGAAACGCTCGACGGCGGCGTTGATCGTGGCCTTGTGATGGTCGCGCACTTTGGTTTTAGCGGTCGTGCTCGAGGTGGTGACGCGGGGCACGATGATGGCCGCGATGATCCCCAAGATGGTGACCACGGCGAGCAATTCGAGCAGCGAAAACCCGTGCTTCTTTTGGCCGTGAGACTTTAGCATGATGACGCACTCCTGCCTTTAAACGATGTTCACCCTGTGGATGAGTCGCACCCGAAACGGGGGGACTCATTTGTTCTAGCGTTGAGAAAATGTAGGTCGGGAACTGACGGCGTCGGCGATTTCGAACTAGAAATTCTCAAAGTTTCGCAAATTCCCCTTCCCCGAAGGGAGGGGTTAGGGGAGGGATTCTGACGATTGCTCCGCTACGCCTGGAAGAATGTAGTGAGGCCGGCGGGTGGCCCCGGTCGGCGTACTCGCCTACCGGGGTCGCGCAGCGCCAAGAGGTCGAGAAGGAGTAGGGACGCCCCATGGTGTTGGGTCGCCCCTCCCTCCGAACCGGACGCGCGGTATTATGAACTTCGGACCGTTTCCCGGCTGGCGGAAGCGTTGGGGGTCTCTCGCCAATCGGTCAACGAGCTGTTGCGCGGGCGCCGAGCCGTCAGCCCCGAAATGTCGCTGCGACTGGCTCGGCTCTTCGGCAACTCGCCGGAGTTCTGGCTCAACGCCCAGCGAGCGGTGGATTTGTGGGATGCGGCGCAAACGATCAAGAAAGACGTGGCGCGAATCAAACCGCTTCGCATTGCATAGCGTAATGGGCTTACTTGCTCGCCCTCCCGGGAATTCGGCGAGGCGTGATTGGAAATGGCCTCTCGTCGCCGCGACAACCCCAGTAGGCGCGTACTCAACCGGGGCTATCCGCTGCGGCTTGAGTTCACCTCGGCGGCGCATTACACTCAAACCCATGGACTTCATTACGCTTGCGGCGCATTTCGACGGAGAACGGATACAACTCGATGAGCCGTTCGAGTTGCCGCCGAATGTTCCGTTGATGGTGACCGTGCTTCAGCCAGGCGCTGCTTCTGACGAGCATTCTTGGGCGGCAACGGCAGCGATGGGATTGTCGCGCGCGTATGGCGGCGATGAACCAGAGTACTCCATCGGCGATGTCAAATGATCAACACGCAAGCGTAACGACTGGCCTGACAAGATACGGAGAGATATAATTTCCGCATCATGACTACCGCCGTACAGGATATTCTCGCTCAAATCGATCGCCTCGATGACGTCGGCCAGGAGGAGCTGCGCGCGGCGCTTCGCTTACGGTCGCGCGCTCAATGGGAGCGCCTTGCCGAGGTTGAACGTTCGCGATCGGCAGCTGAAGGCGTCACCGAGGCTGACGTTCTCCGAGCCGTCAATGACGTCCGCTACGGCACGAAGGCGTCGTGAAGGTTCTGTTCGACACGAACGTTCACGTCTCCGACGCCATCTATGGCCGCGGCGCGACGCGCGCGATTTCGGCGACGCTGAAAGCGCGCTGGAAGATCTTTTCTTGCCCGACCATCTTGACCGAGCTGGATCGTGTCATCCGAACCAAGTTCAATCGCAGCCAATCATTTGCGAACGCGACCGTTCAGGCCGTGCGAGACGTTTCGGATGTGGCAGAGGAACCGGTGACCCGCCATCACCTCCCAGGAGACCCCGACGATACCCCGATTCTCCGCGCCGCAATCGCAGTCGGAGTAGATTACTTGGTTACCGGCGATGCAAAGCTTCTTGCGTTAAGTCCCGTGGAAGGCGTTCGCATTATCACTCTCGCTGAGTATCTGCACGTGCTTCAAGGTTACGGTTTCGCCCAAGAGTAAGTAGGCTCGGACATCAAGAAAAGAGCAGGGTCGACGATGGATGCAGCCTCAATCACTTCGAAGCGTCGCAAGTTTAGGTTCTCCTTGAGATTGCTCGTTATTATCACAACTGTCGTCTGCTTCTATTTCGCTTGTTGGCGACCGACAGTTACCAGCGGCGTCGCTGACGTTTCAGCCCGCCTTACTCGCGAAAACGGAGGCATCCCGTCGCGTGCCGTCGCTAAAGCTCCATTGTTTTTAGCGAACGAAGTTAACGAAGTTAGAACGGATCGCAGCGGAACCACTAACCTCGTGACTAAGACCACCTATTACTTTTGGTTCTTCGGAGGGGTGATGAAAACGCCGTTCAGCAAAGAATGGGTGAAACCGGCTTCGCCCCAAACGGCACTTGAATGGGTTCCTCGCCAACCATAATTCTGGTGACCTGTTATTTGGGATTTGGTAAGTAAGATGGGTCCGGCAGTTTGCCGCGAGCGATCGGAGGCGCGCGCCATGGCGATGGGTTCCCGCGGCGCCGCGAGCTCATCCTACCGCTAGCGTGATTCCAGATTCTTCGCTGCGCTCAGAATGACGTTGCCGCGACCTCAACCGTGGGAGAGTTCCACGTCGAAAGCCAGCGGGAGTTGCGGGTCAACCTCTTCACCGGCGAGTTCTTGGAACAGCAAGCTCGGTTGGATGTCGCGGTTGTGTTGGTACTTGCTGGCGTACTCTTGAATATCGCCGGTGATCTCGTGGTAGAAGATTTGGCAGATCGGCACGCCGGCGTAGATGCGCACCGGTTGCACGGCGAACATTTCGAGCGTCCAGTGGCCGACGAAGCCCACGTCGCCGAAGCCGGCGGTGACGTGGACGAAGAGGCCGAGGCGGCCGACCGACGAGCGGCCTTCAATCTGCGGGACGAGGTTGTGCGTTTCCGTTCGCTCCGCCGTGCGGCCCAGGTAGAGTTGGTTCGGGCTGAGCACGATGCCTTCGCGGGGGATAGGAATTCGGCGTACGCGGTTGGCCTTGGCCATGTCGAGCACAACTTCTTCGTACACCATCAGCTCGTCGTGCAGCGTGAGGTTGAAGCTGTTCGGGTTGAGCGCGGCCGGATTGAAGGGATCAATCCGGATGTCGCCGCCGATGCGGGCGAGGATTTCTTGGCCGGAGAGAATCATAATGGCGGCGCTCCGTCGAAATCGCTCAAGGTTTCACCCCAATGCGTGGGCAGAACGACAGCATCACGCACTCGTCGCACTTTGGCTTCCGCGCGATGCACACGCGTCGGCCGTGGTAGATCATGCGGTGCGAGAAGTCGATCCACTCTTTCTTCGGCAGCAGTTTCATCAATTCGGATTCCACTTTCACGGGATCGTCGTTCGCCGTAAGCCCTAATCGCCGGGCGAGCCGGCCCACATGCGTGTCGACGACCACTCCCGTGGCTTTGCGAAAGGCGACTCCCAGAACGACGTTCGCGGTCTTGCGTCCGACCCCCGCTAACTTCACAAGGGATTCCAACTCCTGCGGAACTTCGCCGTCGTGTTGTTCTACCAGCGCGGTCGAGCAGGCCTTGATGCTCTTGGCCTTATTGCGAAAGAATCCGGTGCTTTGGATGGCCTTCTCGATTGCGGGCAGAGGCGCGGCGGCGAACGCGGCCGGAGTTGGATACTTCTCGAACAATCCCGGCGTCACCAGGTTGACGCGCTCGTCGGTACACTGTGCAGACAGAATCGTCGCCACCAATAACTCGAACGGCGTCTGGTGATTCAGCGAGCAGACCGCTTCGGGATACTCCTTGCCGAGCAGGCGGACGACCTTTTGGGCACGGTGTTTAACGTCGGCGGGGAGCGCTAAGCCGCAAGCGGCGGGGGGAACTCGCAGTGGGTCACGGGGGGGCCTCTTGCCGGTCATAATGCCCCGTTTACCGGAGTTGGTCGTAACTGGCATGGCTGCTATCGCCGACATCTGAGCGAGGAACGTGCGCTCGCCGAGCCTTTCGTCCGCTGCCAATTGTGGCGCGTCTGGAGGCAGTGTCAAGTCAGCGCCCGAGGAGCCGATTGAATACCAGAACCCTGTCACCCTGAGGTACTCCGAAGGGTCCGGCTCGTGGGCCTTGCTAGACCCTTCGGAGTACCTCAGGGTGACTACTTCCGGTCTTTGCGGTCCTCAGGGGCGCGGATTTTCTGATTCTGGCCTCGCCTGCGGGTCGTGTCTATAATCCACCAGCAGTCCACGGTGTGGAGCCGCGAGTGCGGCGCGTCGGTGCTGTTGGGGAGTGTAATCTCGATGTCCGACGCCGCTGACTCGATCGGTTCGCTCTATCGTCGGGGCATTCAGTATTTCAATGAATGCGACTTCTTCGAAGCCCACGAAACGTGGGAGGAACTGTGGACCGAGTATCGTGGTCCCGCGCGGCGATTTTACCAGGGTTTGATTCAAGCGGCCGTCGCGCTGCATCATTTCGGCAACGGCAATATCCGGGGCGCCAAGAAGGTGTACATCAGCAGCCTCGCCTACCTGCAAGACTTTCGACCGGCGTTTGGCGGGCTAGACGTCGACGCGTTTCTCGCTCAGTACGAGCGATGCTTTGCGGCAGTGCTCGAATCGATCGAGGAATTCCCGCGGATCGAGGTCGATCCGGAGTTGATTCCCGAAATCCACTTGGATCCGGCGCTGGCGGGCGTCGAAGAGGTTTAGCGATTTTGCGCTAGCGCTGCGTGCTAGCTGAGACGTTCCCTTGAAAAGTTTATCGACTTCCGCATTCACTCATCTTCAAACCTATCACTCAAGAGTCTTACCATGCTTCCCTGGGATGCCGAAGAACTGATTTTCGACGAGACGCGTTTCACCGGCGTGGCGAGGTTGTTTCCCTTGCCCGACCTCGTGATGTTTCCACACGTCATGCAGCCGCTGCATATTTTTGAGCCGCGGTATCGCGAAATGCTCAACGATGCGCTCGATGGCGACGGCCTGATCGCGATGAGCGTTTTGGCGCCGGGGTGGGAAGTAGATTACGAAGGCCGACCAGATCTGTTGCCGCATGTCTGCCTCGGCAAGGTCGTCACGCATCAGCGGCTCGATGACGGGCGCTACAACATTATGCTGCTCGGCTCCCGCCGAGCGAGGATTCTTCAAGAGACGCCGGCGATTCGAACCTTTCGGCAAGCGGAGATTGAACTCGTCGACGAAGTTTACTCAGTCGACGGCGAGGTCGATCGAGCCGAGATGCAAGCCGAGCTAACGGTTCAATTTCAACAGGCGCTGCCGTTGCCCAAAGGATTGAAAGCCGCTGGCCCGGTGCATGAATTGCTCACGTCTGATTTGCCGCTCGACGTGCTCACCGATCTGGCGAGCTTCGCGCTGCCGCTCGATCTACAGCTAAAATGCGCGTTACTCGCTGAGGCCGACGTCGATTGCCGGGCGCGAATGCTGCTTCAGGCGTTGGGCGCTGCGGTGAGGAAGCCGTCGCAGTCGGTGGCCGCCGCGGCTTCTTTCGGTTTCCCGCCGCGCTTCAGCCAGAATTGAGAGCGTGAGCGGCGCGATTCTCGGAGAGAATCGCCCAGGTAGGCGAGTTTCTCCGAAACTCGCGGTCGGTTGACGGTCCGCGCGGGCAATGCGTAGGATCATTCTTTTCCGGCACTGCGACACTCCACGGCGGCACGCGATGAAGTCCTCTACCGGCAGTCTCTCCGGCGAACTCGACGATGCGGCGCCTGCCGAAAGTGGCGGCCCCGTCGACCTGCCGCGGATCGAACGGGCCGTCCGCGAGATTCTGGCCGCCGTCGGCGAGGATCCCGACCGCGAGGGCCTGCGCGAGACGCCGGCGCGCGTGGCTCGCATGTACCGCGAGCTGTTCAGCGGCCTGCACAGCGATCCGCGGGTTCATTTAAAAAAGTTCTTCACCGAAAAGTACGACGAGATGGTGCTGGTGAAGGATATCGCGTTCAACAGCATGTGCGAGCACCACATGCTGCCGTTTATCGGGAAGGCCCACATCGGGTACATTCCCAGCGGCAAGGTGGTCGGTTTGAGCAAGCTCGCCCGCGTCGTCGAAGAAGTGTCGCATCGCCCGCAGGTGCAGGAGCGCATGACTGAGGAGATCGCCAATTTGCTCATCGAGGAATTGCAGGTGAAGGGCGTGGCGGTCGTTATCGAAGCTTCGCACTCCTGCATGGCGATCCGCGGCGTACGGAAGCCCGAGAGCATATGCGTCACGTCCGCGATGAAGGGCATCTTCCGCTCGAACCTGTCGAGCCGTTCGGAAGTGATGCAGTTGATTTACGGCGACCGGGGATAGGTATCGTTTTTGCACTGCGCCGCGATGACCGTCATCCTGAGTGGAGCGAAGGATCTGGCGAGGGCCTAGATTCTTCGCTCCGCTCAGAATGACTGCTTCTCGCTTCACCAATGCAATTATGACTTTACTCACCCAGTTCTTGCTGCGTTTGTCGTTCGGCCTGGCGGCGTCGATGGCGACGGTTTCGCCGCGCCGCGTTGCGAGCGGGTACTTTCGCAATCACCTGTATGTGATTTTAGGCTTTTCGTCGCTGGCGGCGCTGCTGAGTCGAGTCGCCGATCCGCAAGCGTTCGGTTGGGCGCTCGCCGCTGCGGCGTTTTGCTATGCGGGGGCGGTCGCTTGGCTTTACGAAAAACGCACGCTGGGAGTCGCACTGCTCGTCGTCGTCGCGGCGCTGGCACTGGGCGGCGCTCTGATGACCGTGGTGGACCCGAT
>JBGSYU010000013.1:0-19084 GCA_041750715.1 Lacipirellula sp. | reverse complement strand
CGCCCTGGGTGGCGTCGCCCGACAACATTCATAGCCCTGAAAGGGCGACACTGACCTATCGCCGATGACTGATTCGCTAAACTCGCCGGGAAATGCTCCGCTCGCCGCGGCCGCTCCCCGCCGCCTCAGATTCTCGCTGCTGACATTGCTGTTGCTGCTGACGATCGCGGCATTGGCGGTTGCCCTCTGGCAGCTCAATGCGGAGCTTGCACCACTTCGCGCTGAGAACAAGCGCCTACGAGAAGAGGCCGGTGAGCTGATTATCGAAGATCGCGCCTGGCTTCATGCGGTCCAGGCGCCGAAGCCGGATGCGCTTACATGGAAATGGCGATTGTGGGTCCCTGACGTACCGCAATACCAAGTCTGCGTGCTCGGCGGTCGAGTCCCGGCAACTGGGTTTCCAGCGACTTACGGGCGGATCGGCCCACTCAAGTCCGGGGAATCCACAATCACTTATCGGATTCTCAAGGATCCGAAGACTGATGCCTGGCGGGGAAGCTTGTCGCACGATGGTTCTACCATTGGCAGTCATCAGCATGACTGGGTGAATTGGAAGCACTCATCAGCGACCACAGAAACGGTAGGTGCCTTTACCGCGCGAGTCGAACCGAATAAGACGCTGAGATTGACTCGCCATCAGGTATATGACAACGACAAAGACCCCACCCAGGCCGCGAACCCGGCCGCAGGTTTCCTGGTTTGGATCGAACCGATGCCCTGACACATTAAATGCCCAAAGACTTCCTCAAAAACGCCCGCGATCAATACGACGTCGTCGTCATCGGCGCCGGTCTTGCCGGTTTGACCGCGGCCAACGTCCTCGCCCGCGCCGGCCGGTCGGTTCTGCTGCTTGAGCAGCACTACAAGCTCGGCGGCATGGCCACCTGGTTCAAACGCCCCGGCGGGCACATTTTCGATATTTCGCTCCACGGTTTCCCCGTCGGCATGATTAAGAGTTGCCGGCGGTATTGGACCCGCGAGATTGCCGACAGCATCGTGCAGCTTACGGGCATTCGTTTCGATAACCCGATGTTCTCGCTCACCACGACGTTCAACCGCGAGGATTTTACGAAGCTGCTGATTGAAGAGTTTGGCGTTGAGCCGCAAGCGGTGCAGGGGTTTTTTGATGCGGCGCGCGGGATGAACTTTTACGATGACCAGGCGACCACGACTCGCGAGTTGTTCGACCGGTACTTTCCGGGTCGGGAGGACGTGATTCGGCTGCTGATGGAGCCGATCACCTACGCCAACGGCAGCACGCTGGAAGACCCGGCGATCAGTTACGGCATCGTCTTTTCGAACTTCATGTCGAAGGGCGTGTTCACCTTTCAGGGGGGCACCGACCGGCTGATTCACCTCATGGAGGAGGAACTGAAGCGGAACGGCGTCGATATCCGCATCAACTGCAACGTCGAGCATATCGACTGCCAGGGCGGGCGCGTGCGGTCGGTCACGGTGAACGGCCGTACGATCGGGGCCGGGGCCGTGATGTCGAATTCCAATCTTAAGCAGACGATCTTCAATCTTGTCGGTGAGGAGCACTTTGATAAGGCGTTCGTCGAAGACGCCCGGGCCGTGCGGCTGAACAACTCCAGCACGCAGGTGTACATGGCGTTGAAGCCCGACGATTCCATCGACGAATCGACCGGCGATTTGCTGTTCAGCAGTACTGCGCCGGTCTTTCGCACCGATTTGCTCCTAAGCCGCGACATCACCAGCCGCACGTTCTCGTTTTACTATCCGCGGACGCGGCCCGAGGGGCGGCCGCGGTGTCTGATCGTTTCCAGCACGAACGCTCGCTACGAAGATTGGGCCGACCTGCCGAAGGACGAATATGAGGCGAGCAAAGCGGACCTGTGCGAGACGACGCTCGACGCTCTCGACAAGTACGTTCCCAACATCCGCCAGCGGGTCGATCACGTTGAGGCTTCGACGCCGGTCACGTTCAAGCATTACACCCAGCACCTCGCCGGTTCGAGCTTCGGCACGAAGTTCGAGGGCCTGGCGGTGAGCCGGGCTATACCGCAGCAGATTTCGGGGCTGTATCATGCCGGCAGCGTTGGCATCATCATGAGCGGCTGGCTGGGGGCGATGAACTACGGGGTGATCGTGGCGAATGAAGTTGATAATCACTTAATGGCAGCGGCCACAGCGTCGTGAAGCAGACACCTTATTTCAGTCGCCGCGTGCTGGAACAACGGCCCTACATTCAGCTCGAGTGGTGCGAACTAACCGTCCGCGAACCTGAACGAACCGAGGTTCAGCCCGATGGTCGCATTCGTCACTGGCGTTTCATCGATGAACTTGGCAAATACTTGCGAGTAGTTACATTGAATGATGGCGAGACGCTGCACAATGCATTTCCCGACCGCCGGTTTAAGCCCGGCTCCTAACCATGCGACTTGAATATTTCCCCGATACCGACACGCTCTACATCCAGCTCCGGGCGGAACCCGGCGCCGATGCGCAAGAAGTCGCCGAAGACGTCGTGCTTGACTTCGACGCTAAGGGAAGGGTCGTCGGTATCGAAATTGAGCATGCCAGCGAGCGGATGGATTTGAGCGACCTTCATGTATCGGCGATGCCAGTGAGCAGTTCGGCGTCGTCGGCGGGCTGAAGATATGTCGCGCGAAGCCATCACGCGATTAATCCCGCACCGGGAGCCGTTTCTGCTCCTCGACGAAATTGTGGAGCAGTCCGACTCGCGCATTGTTTGTCGCAAGACGTTTACCGGCGAGGAATTCTGGTTTCGCGGGCACTATCCTGACTTTCCGATTACGCCGGGGGTGATTCTTTGCGAAGCGGCGATGCAGGCGGGGGCCGTGTTGTTGTCGAAGCTTGTGACCGACTCGCCGGACGCCGTCCCCGTTGCGACGCGGGCGAATAATGTGCAGTTCAAGAAGATGGTGCGGCCTGGGGATACGATTGATATCGAGGTCGAATTGACGGAACGCGTCTCAACCGCGTTTTTCATGAACGCGAAGGTGACGGTTCAAGGAAAAGTGGCGTGCCGATTCGACTTCGCGTGTACGTTGGCGCCGAAGAATGGAACGCGGACGAACGCGGATTGAGTATTATCAGAATACAATGCAACAGTTAGCCGCGACGCGGTAGCGGAGCGTGACGTCGAGAAACGCTCCGCTACCGCGTCGCGGCTAACCCGTTATTTAACATGCCTGACTTCCTTCAACTCGCCGGCCGCCGCATCGTGGTGTTTGGCGTTGCTAATCGCAAGAGCGTTGCCTTTCATGTGGGCCGCGTGCTGCGCGAGGCAGGCGCCGACGTGGTGTATGTCGTCCGCTCGGCCGAGCGTAAGGCGACCGTCGCCAAGCTTGTCGGCGATGCGCCGCTTTACGTTTGCGACGTCGAGCGCCAGGATCAGATCGACGCGTTGGCCAAGCAACTCGCCGCCGACTTTGACGGTTTGCATGGCTTCGTCCACTCGATCGCCTTCGCCGCGTACGACGAGCGCGGCATGCGGCCCTTTCACGAAACCTCGCGGGAGCAATTGCTGCGCACCTTCGACGTGTCGTGCTTCTCGTTGATCGCGCTGGCCAACGCCCTCAAGGACCAGCTCGCACGCGACGCTGCGGTGGTCGCCGTCTCGATTTCGACCACGCGCATGGCCAGCGAAAACTACGGCTTTATGGCCCCCGTGAAGGCGGCGCTCGATTCGAGCCTCGCCTTCCTCGCGAAATCGTTTAGCCAATTCTCGGAAGTCCGCTTCAATGCGGTCGCGCCGGGCCTGCTGAAAACCTCGGCATCGGCCGGCATTCCCGGGTACGTCGATTCCTACCTCTACGCCGAGCGGGCGACGCTGCGGGGCCGGGCGGTGGAGACGGCCGAGGCGGCCAACGCCGTGGCGTTTCTGCTGAGTCCCCGCTCCAGCGGCATCAACGCGCAGCGATTTGTCGTCGACGCCGGCATGGAGGTGAATTATTTCGACCAACGGCTGGTAAAGCCGGCGGTCGACGCTTTGCCGCGGGCGTAGCGTGTCGCTCCGGGCGCTTACGCTTCCGGCTCGCATTGGGGGGTGATCCTGGCCGATGCATTAACCCCATGCTATCCTAGGAGTTGAGGCGACCCCTGAGTGGCTGGAGCTTGGACACCGCGACGTTGCAAGTGAGGCGGCAACAGTGCGTGGCTCCCTGGACGGCGCCCAACGATGAACAGAGAATCCTTATCCTGCCCGGCCGGCGCGGGCGACCGCGCTCTGCGAACCGCCAGCGAACGCTCGCTGCTGTGGTTCGTCGTGGTCTGCCTGCCGCGGCGTTTTCGATCGCGGCACCTACTCAGCATTCCTGCATGACGGCCAACGACTTTCTCGAACTGTTGCGACGGAGCCAACTGGTCGAAGAAGACCAGTTGACGAAGTTCCTCGGCAATCTGGCCGCGAGCAACGGGCAGCGTTTGCCGGAGGACGCCGACCGGCTGTCCAGGTTTATGATCGACGCCAGCATGCTCACGGAGTGGCAATCCGAAAAGCTGCTCGCCGGCAAGCATAAGGGATTCATGCTCGGCAAGTACAAGCTGCTGCGCCACATCGGGAAAGGCGGCATGAGCCAGGTCTACCTCGCCGAGCATACGCTCATGAAGCGCAAGGTGGCCATCAAGGTGCTGCCCGCCAACCGCGTTGAAGACTCGACGTACCTCGAGCGGTTTCGCACCGAAGCCCGCGCCGCGGCGAAGCTCGACGACCCGAACATCGTGCGGGCGTACGACATCGACAACGACGGCAAGACGCACTACATCGTCATGGAGTTCGTCGACGGTCCGGACCTGCACATATATGTGCGCGAGCACGGGCCGATGCCGTACGAAAAAGCGGCCGACTACATCGCACAGGTCGCTCGCGGCTTAGCGCACGCCCACGAAATGGGCCTCGTCCACCGCGATATCAAGCCCGCGAACTGCCTGGTCGACAAGCACGAAACGGTCAAACTGCTCGACATGGGCTTGGCCCGGCTCATCGACGACGAAGCGTCGCTCACGCTGGAGAACAACGAAAACGTGCTCGGTACCGCCGACTATCTGGCGCCGGAGCAGGCGCTGAATAGTCATAAGGCCGACGCCCGGGCCGACATCTACAGCTTGGGTTGCACGCTGTATTATCTGATCATGGGACACCCGCCGTTTCCCGACGGCACTATTTCAGAGCGATTGCTGAAGCACCAGGTCGAACTGGCGCCGAGCATCTTCAAAGAGCGGCCCGATGCGCCCTCGGTGCTGGTGAATATTTGCAACCGCATGATGGCCAAGCGGGTCGACGAGCGTTACCAAACGGCCAACGAGGTGTCCGAAAGGCTGACGGAATGGCTCGCCGATCGCGGCCTTAAAGTGGGCGACAGCGGCAAGCATAAGGATGGCAGCGGCGGATCGGGCGGGGTGGGGAGCGACGTGTTCCGGCGGTTCGCGGCGTCGATGAACAAGGCCGGCAGCGACTCGGCAGGCAAGCCCAAAGGCAGCGGCGTCATCCGCAAGGCGCCGGCGGCGACGGTCGTCCCGGCCGGTCCGCGCGTGGAAATGGAACTAGCGCCGCTCGACGAAGACGCGCCGCCGAAGATCAGCATTGCCGCGACGACGGAGAACGCGACCGGTGCGATCGGCGCATTGACCAGCGACGTACTCGTGCCGTCTAAGATCGAGATCAAGCCGGCGAAGGCCAAGCGTTCGCTGATCGAAGAGGAGTTCGAGGCG
This sequence comes from Lacipirellula sp., assembly GCA_041750715.1. Classification (GTDB taxonomy): domain Bacteria; phylum Planctomycetota; class Planctomycetia; order Pirellulales; family Lacipirellulaceae; genus Lacipirellula. The sequence continues at coordinate 13,387 of JBGSYU010000013.1, read as the reverse complement.
GCGCGAAAAGCGGCTCCGCCGCCGCCAGTCGCCTCGCAGCGTAAGCAGGGCGACTTCGACCCGCTTAAGCCGCCGGGCTACGTGGGGCCGAGCTACGGCACGCCGGGATGGGTGTTCGTGGCGATCGGCGTCGGCGTGGTGGCCGTGATTGGGGTTGTCGTGGCGGTTGTTTTGACGGGGTGATTGCGCTAAGCCGCAATCGGCTGAAAGCGCACGCTTGCAGTCTAGCCGCGGGCCAGCGCGTCGCTTTGCTGCACGAATTCGTCGCCGGTCCACTGGTCGTCGGCCCGAATCATTTTTGCGTCATGCTTTGCCTTGGCCGCCTCGCGCGCTTCGCGCTGCCGCTTGACCAGGTCGAAGTGCGTCGTGAAATACTGCACGCTGTGGCCGCGGAAATCCTCAATCCGCTCGAACTTGTGTTTTTCCATGAATGCCAGCAGGCTGTCGCACATCGGGCGGATGAGCCCGTAGCCGTGCTTCATCACGCCGGTGCAAACCTGAACGGTATCCGCGCCCAGCAGGATGAACTGGGCCGCGTCCTCGCCGGTTTCGACGCCGCCGATGCCGCTGATGGATCGCCCGGGGAATTCGTCGCGAACCACCTTGGCGATTTCCATCACCATCCGCAGGGCGATCGGCAGCACCGCGCGGCACGAATAGCCGCCGGGGGTTGTGTAGCCTTCCACGGAAGGCTCCGGTCGCAGCGTTTCCAGGTTCACGCCCAGCACGCTGCGAATGGTGTTGATTGCGCTCACGCCCTCGCACTGAGCGCGGAACGCCGCCCGAGCCGGATCCTCGATATGCGTCACGTTCGGCGTCATCTTCGCCCACACCGGTTTGGTGGCCACGGCGTTCACCCAGCCGGACACCTCGGCCAGAATCTCAGGGTTCTCGCCCATCGCCGAACCCATCTTCCGCTCGGGCAAACCATGCGGGCAGGAGAAATTCAGCTCGAACGCATCGACGCCGACCGCCTCGCACCGCTCGACGATTTCCACCCAGGCGTCCTTACGAAACTCCTCCATAATCGAGGCGATGACGATGCCGTCGGGATACTTGTCTTTCACCGCCTTGAGCTCGTCCATCCACACGCTGAACGGTCGGTCGCTGATGAGCTCGATATTCTCCCAGCCGATGATCTCGTCGGACCCTTGGGCCCGCAACCGCGCGTAGCGGGGCTGGACGTTGGTCACCTTGTCGGCTTCGAGGCTGATCGTCTTGCAAATGACGGCGCCCCAGCCTTCGTCGAACGCCTTGCCGATGACGTTGCCATTAGTCCCCGGCGGGCCGGAGCCGATGACGAAGGGATTGGGGAGCTTGAGGCCGTCGACGGTGGTTTCAAGGGTGGGCATGGTTGGTGGCGTCGTTTCCGAAGGTCTCTCGATGAAATCGAATAGCGGAGCTCACGTTAGACATTTCAAACTGGTTTCGGCGGGGCGTTAAACGCTGACATAGTCAGAAATACTCGTCGGCATAGGTAGCGGAAGTCCCGCCTGGCGAACTCCTTCGAAATGGAAATCGAGGGCCTCCTGGATTAATGCGCGAACCTCCTCGACGGTATCACCGCACGAGACGCATCCGGGAATATCCGGGAGATAGGCGCTATAGCTGCCATCGTCCGCTTTCTCGATGACCACTAGGTATTTGTAGTTCACGACATCCCTCACTTTAGACCGGCCTGCTTCAAAATGCTGTTAAAGTTCCCTGGCGGGACTTCACGGGTTAGCTTACCACCACCAGGTATTGTAACTCTGCCGGGCTTTGAAGGGTGCGTAAATTGCATGTGGCTGCCTTTGGTCGACTTGTACACCCATCCGTCCGCCTCGATCCTCTCGACGACGTCTCAATACTTCACTGCGGCGAAATCTCCGACAGGACCTCATCCAGGCAGTCGACGATAAAATCAGCGTCGTCTCTGGTGAGACACATCGGCGGCTTCAGGCGTATGGTGTTGCCGAACAGGCCGCCTTTGCCGAGGATCAGGCCGCGCTCTTTGGCCTTTTCAAGCACGTCGGCCGCCTCCGTGCTGGCGGGTTCTTTTGTCTTGCGATCGCGCACCAGCTCGACGCCCAGCATCAGGCCCAGGCCGCGGACTTCGCCGATGAGGGGTTGTCGCTCTTGCAGTTCCAGAAGTCGGCCTTTGAGGTGCTCGCCGACCGTCTTGGCGTTCTGCTGGATATTATCGCGGTCGATCACCTCCAGCGTGGCCAGGCCCTGCGTCATTGAAATCGGGTTGCCGCCGTAGGTGTTGAAGTGGATGCGGTTCTTCATCATCGCCGCGATCTCGGGCCGGGTGGTGCAGGCGCCTAGCGGGGCGCCGTTGCCGATGCCTTTGGCCATCGTCACCAGGTCGGGCGTGACGCCCCAATTCTCAAAACCCCAGAAGTGGTCGCCGGTGCGGCCGAAGCCGGTTTGCACTTCATCGGCGATGCATAGGCCGCCGGCCTTGCGGACGATGTCGTAGACGATTTCAAAGTATCCTGGCGGCGGGGTGATGGCGCCGCCGACGCCTTGGATAGATTCTGCGATGAAGCAAGCAATCTGCCCGCTGGTCTCGTACTTGATGACGTTCTCGACGTCGTGGGCGCACTTCAGGCCGCAGCTTGGGAACTCCAGACCGTAGGGGCAGCGGTAGCAGTAGGGGGTCAGGGCGTTCTTCACGCTGACCGTCGGGTTGGTCTTGAATTTCCAGGTGCTGTGGGCGGTGAGCGCCATCGTGGCCTGCGTGCCGCCGTGGTAGCCATTGCGCAGGCTGATCACCTCCTGGTTGCCGGTGAACTCGCGCGCTGAGAGCATCGCTATTTCGTTCGCCTCGCTGCCGGAATTGGTGAAGTACGTCACCGAGAGCTGGCTGCCCTCGGGGAAGTGCTCGGCCAGCTTCTTGCCGAACTGGCCGATGGTTGGATGCAGATAAATCGTGGTGACATGCTGCAGCTTACCGACCTGCTCGCGCACCTTTTCGACGATATGCGGATGGCAGTGCCCCACCGATACGGTGACGATGCCGGCGAAGGCGTCGAGGTAACGCTTGCCCTTTTCGTCCCACAGGTACTGCATGCTGCCTTCGACCAGCAGCAGCGGGTCGCGGTAGTAGGTGATGAGCCCCGGCGTGAGGTACTGCTGCCGCAGGGCGACGACTTCGGCCTTCGACGGGCCCGTGTAGGGGGCGGGCTGGTGATCGATAATCGGGAGCGATGCACGGGTGGTCGTAGGCACGGCGGCGTCTCACCTCGGGGCCAGAGCGGGGAATCTGCGCTGATTCTAGCTATTTCGCCACACAGTGGCTACAGAATTCTGCCCCAGCTGATCCGATCGGCGTTGACCGCCTTGTGCCCTCCTTGTCATCCTGGCACATGACGTCATCCTGAGCGGAGCGAAGGATCTAGCGTGGTTCTAGATTCTTCGCTGCGCTCAGAATGACCGAGCGCAGCACGCCCGCCATGGAATAGGGTCTTCCCCATGACATCCCCTGGTTCACGCCCCGCAGACGGCATCGAAGAGTTGACCGTCGATCTCTCCGGCTCGCCCTACTACAGCCACGACATGGCGCCCACCACGCGGGCCGAGCGGCGCTGGGGGATGAAAGACATCGCCGTGCTGTGGATCAGCATGTCGGCGTGCATTCCGACGTACATGCTGGCCTCCTCGCTGATCGACGGCGGGATGAACTGGTGGCAGGCCGTCGCGACCATCTTCCTGGGCAATTGCATCGTTCTGTTGCCCATGGTGCTGAATGCTCACGCCGGCACGAAGTACGGCATTCCGTTTCCGGTGTATTGCCGGGCGAGTTTTGGCATCCTCGGGGCCAACGTGCCGGCGATGCTGCGGGCGCTGGTCGCGTGCGGCTGGTTCGGCATCCAGACGTGGATTGGCGGCGAGGCGATTTATACGTTGCTTAAGGAGTTCAATCCGAGTTGGGAACAGTTGCCGGTAATTATTGGCGCCGCTAAGCCGCAAGCGGCGGATGCGGGGGGCGTTAGCGTTAATGGCGCCCAGCTTGCTTGCTTCTTCGCGTTCTGGCTGGTCAACATGCTGGTCATCTACAAGGGCATCGAGTCGATCCGCATCCTGCTGAACATCAAGGCGCCGCTGCTCATCGCCTTAGGGCTGGCGCTATTGGCGTGGGCCTATTCGGCAGCCGGCGGTTTCGGCGCGATGCTCACGCAGCCGTCGCAGTTCGACGCCGGCGGGCCGCAGGCCGGCAAGTTTTGGGGCTTCTTCGTGCTGGCGCTTACCGGCAACGTCAGCTTCTGGGCGACGTTGGCGCTGAACATCCCCGACTTCAGCCGCTATGCCCGATCGCAACGCGACCAGGTGTTGGGACAAGCGATAGGACTGCCGACGACCATGGCGCTGTACTCGTTCATCGGCGTGGCCGTGACGTCCGCGGCCATGATCATTTACAAGGATCTGCCGGAGGAACAAAAGGCGAGGCTCTGGGATCCGGTGTTCTTGCTGTCGTTGTTCGAGAATCGCACCGTACTCGTCATCGCCATGGCGTCGCTCGCTTTGGCGACGCTCGCCACGAACATCGCCGCCAACGTCGTCAGCCCCGCGAACGACTTCGCCCACTTGTGGCCGCGGATGATCTCCTTCCGCACCGGCGGCTTTATCACGGGCGTCATCGGCATCCTGATTCAGCCGTGGCATCTGGTGGCGAACTCCGAGGTGTATCTCGACAAATGGCTCGTCGGCTACTCACTGCTGCTGGGGGCCGTGGGCGGCGTGCTGATCGCCGATTACGTCGTGCTGCGCCGCACGCGGCTCAACCTCGCCGGGCTGTATCGCAAGGACGGGCCATATTGGTACGTCGGCGGGTTCAACCCGCTGGCACTGGCCGCACTGCTGCTGGGTATTTCGCTCTGTTTGCCGGGCTTCTTGGCGGCTATCGGTTTCGTGGCCCTCGACGGCGATAAGACGGCGGCGCCGGGACTGCCCAGCGCGCCGGCGATTTTTGGGCAGCTTTACAGCTACGCGTGGTTTACGAGTTTCGGGGCGGCGTTTGCGGGGTACCTGGCACTGATGAGGATGTTTGGTCGGCGATACGTCGCCCGGTGACCCCGCGTGGCGGTTATAATTGGCTTGATCCCCCGCGAGTTTCCCATGAGTACCGCCAAACCAACGCCGACCGTCGTCTCCTTTGGAGCGGACGTTCTGGAAAGGATGGTGTTTGCCGTGGAGAAAGTTCGCGAACGATTGCATCGCTCCACGCAGGCGCTGGAGTCTGCCGGCATCCCGTATGCGGTCATCGGCGGCAACGCCGTGGCGGCGTGGGTGTCGACGGTCGATCCCGACGCTGCTCGAAACACAGTCGACGTCGATTTAATGATCAATCGGGCCGACCTGGAGGCCGTAAAACTGGCGATGGCTCCCGCCGGTTTTATTTACCAGGAAGTCTACGGCGTCCACATGTTTCTGGACGGCCCCGATGGGAGGCCGCGCAGTGCGGTCCACCTCCTCTTCGCCAAGGAGAAGGTTCGGGAAAGTTATGCCATTTCGGCCCCCGAGCTTTCGCAGGCCGATTTCCACGATCCCTACAAGCTGCTCGCCCTGGAATCGCTGGTGCGGATGAAGCTGACCTCGTTCCGGAGGAAGGATCAGGTTCACATTCAAGACATGATCGGCGTTGGACTCATCGATGAGACTTGGACGTTGCGGTTTCAGCCGGCACTGGCGGCGCGGCTGAAGGAGCTCTTCGATGATCCGGAGGGGTAGGTGCTTCGCGAACTCGGCGGGGCCGAGACGGCCCGGCTCGCTTAGGAAGTTAATGGGCCTTAGGGCGCCGTTATCGCCCCGTACGTCTCCGGCCGACGATCGCGATAAAACTGCCATGTATTGCGGACCTCGCGGATGAGGTCCATGTCGATGTCGGCGACGACGACGTCGTCCTTGTCGCGGCAGCCTTCGGCAATGATCTGGCCGCGCGGGTTCACGAAGTAGCTCTGGCCGTAGAATTCGCCGATGCGCCACGGCTCTTCCCAGCCGGGGCGATTGATGGCGCCGACCCAATAGCCGTTGGCGGCGGCGTGGGCGGGTTGCTCGAGCTTCCACAGGTATTCGCTCAGTCCCGCGACGGTGGCCGACGGGTTGAACACAATCTCGGCGCCGCCCAGCCCCAGGCAACGAGCGCCCTCGGGGAAGTGGCGGTCGTAGCAGATGTAGACGCCGACCTTGCCGATGGCGGTGTCGAACACCGGATAGCCCAGGTTGCCGGGGCGAAAGTAAAACTTCTCCCAGAAGCCGGGATTCACCTGCGGGATGTGAATCTTGCGGAACTTGCCGAGGTACATGCCGTCCGCATCGATCACGCTGGCGGTGTTGTAGTAGAGGCCCGACATGTCCTCTTCGTAGATGGGGATCACCATCACCATGCGGTGCTTCTTGGCCAGCTCGCACATCAGCTTGGTCGTGGGGCCGTCGGGGATCCGCTCGACCAGGTCGTACCACTTCGTCTCTTGCTCGGCGCAGAAATAGGGGCCGTAGAACAGCTCTTGGAGGCACACCACTTGGGCGCCCTGGTCGGCCGCCTGGGCGATGAGGGCGACGTGCTTGTCGATCATCGCCCGCTTGATCTTTTCGACCGGCGAGGTGGCGGGTTCACAAAGGGTGGCTTGAATCAGGGCGCCGCGGACGGTGCGTGGCATATCGAATCTCCTCAGAACTCATGCGAATCAATGCATTTGGGCAACCGCCCGGCGAGTGGTATCATATCGCTTCGGCGTGGAATCTCATACTAGCTTCCAGCCCCTTCGATGCGAGAGGATGACTGCTATGGCTGCCGTTGCAACTCTGGATGTGGTTCCCACCCTCGCCGGCGGGAAGTGGCGTCCTAGCCGCTCCCAGCGGAGCGGTGAAGTATTTAACCCCTCGACCGGCCGGCCCATCGCCCGCGTGCCGTTCTGCACGGCCGAAGAGACGGCCGCCATCGTCGACCAGGCGAAGGCCGCACTAGCGGCCTGGGCGGAAACCCCCGCGGTGGAACGCGCCCGCGTGATGTTCCAATTCCGCCATCTAATGGCCGAGCACTTCGAAGAGCTGGCCGCCCTAGTCACCCGCGAGCACGGCAAGACGCTGGCCGAGTCGCGGGCCGAGGTGCAGCGCGGGCTCGAAATGGTCGAATTCGCATGCTCGGCGCCGACCATGCTGATGGGCGACACGCTCCCCAACATCGCCTCCAGCGTCGACGCCGAGACCAACCGGCATCCCGTGGGCGTCTGCGTCGGCATCACGCCGTACAACTTCCCCTGCATGGTGCCGCTGTGGATGTTCCCGGTGGCCATCGCCTGCGGCAACACGTTTGTGCTAAAGCCCTCGGAGAAAGTGCCGCTGTCGGCGGTGCGGCTGGGAGAGCTGCTCACCGAAGCGGGCCTGCCGGACGGCGTGTTCAACATCGCCCACGGCGACCGCGAGTGCGTCGACGTGCTGCTGAATCACCCGAGCGTCGCCGCGATTTCGTTCGTCGGCTCGACGACCATCGCCAAATACATCTACGAGACCGGCACGAAGAACGGCAAGCGCGTTCAGGCTGCCGGCGGCGCGAAGAATCACCTCATCATCATGCCCGACGCCGATCTCGATCAATCGGTAAAGGCGCTCGCGGCGAGCGCCTACGGCTGCGCCGGCCAACGTTGCATGGCCGGCAGCATCGCGGTCGCCGTCGGGAAGGTCGCCGACCCGCTGGTCGACGCCCTGTGCGAGCATGCCGGCGGCATGCGGGTCGGGCCGACCGATGGCAACGAAAGCGTGGACATGGGCCCGGTCATCCGTCAGGAACACCTCGACCGCGTGGCCGGATATCTCGACATCGCGGGCGGAGAAGGCGCCACCGTGGCGCTCGACGGCCGGAAAGACTTCGCCAGCGACGGATTTCTGCTCGGCCCGTCGATCATCGACCGGGTCGAGCCGAAAATGCGCGTCGCCCAGGAAGAAATCTTTGGCCCGGTGCTTTCGGTGATTCGCGCCGCCACCCTCGACGCCGCCTTGGAAGTCGGCCGCAATTCGCCCTATGGCAACGGCGCCTCGATCTTTACCCGCGACGGCTACGCGGCGCGCGAATTCAAGCACCGCTTCAACGCCGGCATGATCGGCATCAATGTCGGCGTCCCGGCGCCGATGGCCTGGTTCCCGTTCACCGGCTGGAATCAGTCCTTCTTCGGCGACCTGCACATCCAGGGGACCGAAAGCGTCCACTTTTACACGCGGCAGAAGATGACGCTCACCCGTTGGTTCAAGAGCGCGGCGGATTCGCACCATGATCCGGTGTGGAAAACAGTTAGGAAATGACGAAGCACGAATGACGAATGACAAATGTGGCAAGCGTTTTCTATTCGTCATTCGTCATTCGTCATTCGTCATTCGTCATTTGCAGCTAGCTTCCCCGATACGTACTATACCCGAACGGGCTGAGCAGCAGCGGCACGTGGTAGTGCTGGTCGACCGCGGCGATCTCAAATTCTATCGCTACGCGCGGGTAAAAATACTCGACCTGTTGCCTGTCGAAGTAGGAACCCGTCTCGAACGTCAGTCGGTGTCGCCCCGCCGATAGCCTGTCGGGCGCCAGCAGTTCAGCGGCGCGGCCATCCTGGTTCGTGGCGCCGCTGGCAATGACCTGCCATCCTCCGGCGAAATCGAGTTTCTCCAGCGTCACGTTAATGCCCGCAGCGGGGCGGCCGAGACGGGTGTCTAAGACATGGGTCGTAATTGGCGACATGCTGAACGGACCTCGGCGTAAAGTGGAGGTATGCCGAATGGACTGGTTGCTTAAGCGACCAGTCCGAACGGGACTGGGTACCGCGAGCTTACGAATTCTTCTGTCCCGCGGCAAGCTTTTGCAATCGCAAGCGCGCGATCTTAAGTTGTTCGACGGAGGCGCTGTTTAATTCTACTTCACGCGTGTTCTCGATCCGCTGCTTGAGAATTGCGAGCATCTCTGCCGCACTCTTGCCGGTGGCGAACACGATGAAGATAAACCCGAACCGCGTAGCGTATTGTCGATTCAGCGCCGCCAGCTCGGCAAGCGTCGCCTCCGCGGCGCCGCCGACGCCCGCTTGTTCTCCAGCGGCAGTCTCCCTCGTCGCGGCGTATTTTATCCGCAGGCTATCGACGTCGCCAATGAGCGGATGCGCCGCGAAGGCTTCCAGCCAGTCTGCTTCGTGCAAGGTATCTGCGACCTCCGCGGCAGCGGAGAATACGGCCGCGTCATCCGCAAAGGGGCGGCGCGCGAGCATCCCCGCAACCCACGACTGAGCGGCGCAGCAGTTTGTAAGCGCTGCCCGCGCAACTTGTTCGAGCATCGCGTTGAGCGTTGCCGCAATCGACATCGTCACCCCATTTAGCCCCCGGTCACTGACCCGGGGGCTAATTGTTGCGCCGCAGCAATTCACCGATCGGCCCCGCGGTGAAGGCACCGTCATCGTAAACCAACTGGCCGCGCACATACGTCCGCTTCACCCGCCCGCGCAGTCGTTCGCCCTCGTACGGCGTCACTTTATGTCGGTGCTGAAGAGCCGCGGCGACGACCGTCCACTCCTCCTCATGGTCCCACACGCACAGATCGGCGTCGAACCCCGTGGCGATCCGCCCCTTGCGATCGTCGAGACCGACCAGTCGCGCCGGATTGCTCGATAGCCACTCGGCCATGCGGCTAAACGTCACCATGTGAGTCCGCAGCCCGCGCCACACGATCGGTAGCGTCAACTCCACCGAGCTGATCCCCCCCCACGCGGCTTGCCAATCGCCGCTGTCGAGATGCTTCATCGCCGGCGGGCACGGCGAATGGTCCGACCCGATGGTGTCGATGACACCCGCGATGAGCGCTTCCCACAGCCGCTGCCGGTCTTCCTTACGGCGAATCGGCGGGGCGCATTTGAATCGCGTATCGGCGCCCTCGAGCCGTTCGGCGTAGAAGTGCAAATAGTGCGGGCAAGTCTCCACCGTCATGGGCAGTCCATCCTGCTTCGCCCAAAAAAAGTGGCTCGTCAGCGGCCCGCTGGCCAGATGCACGACATGCACCGGCGCCATGTACTGGGCGCAGAGCTGCCGCAATAGCGTCACCGCGTTGCGTTCAAACTCCTCGGGACGCGATGCCAGCCAATCGGCATAGCCGCGAATTTCAGCGGGAGGCGCTCGCTCCCCGACCAGCTCCGCATGAACAAGCAGCGGCACGCCGCGCCGAGCCAGCAGCGGCAGGGCGCCCCGCAACTCCTGCTCGCTCGACGCCGGAAACTCCGGCAGCCCCGAGTCGCACAAAAACGCTTTGATGCCGCAGACGCCTGCATCAATCAGCGGTTCGACTTCCGCAAGATTTCCCGGGACCAGCCCGCCATGAAATCCCACGTCGACCCAGCACTTCCCCCCCGCGGCTTGCCGCTTGGCGTCCAACGCCGCCACCGTCGTCGTCACCGGCGAGCTGTTCAGCGGCATATCGACGAGCGTCGTCACGCCTCCCGCCGCTGCCGCGCGGGTCGCCGTCTCGAATCCTTCCCACTCCGTGCGGCCCGGCTCGTTGATGTGAACGTGCGCGTCGACTAGCCCTGGCGAAATTGCCAGTCCTCCCAAGTCCTCCAGCGGAATGTCTGCTGGGACTTCATCGCGCGCGACCACGGCTTCAATTCTGCCGTCGGCAATCACGACGGCCCCGCCGCGCACGCCGTCGGGCGTCGCGATGCGGCTGCTCGCCAGGGCGAATCTCGTCAGTCGGTCCGTCATGTTTCGACATCGCTCGTCGGCCGCTCTCGCGAGACGCTGGCCGTAATGCTGCCGTGCGGCTCGTCGGTCGGCACGAACAATATGTTGGGATTGTCGAGCTCAAACGGCGAAAGGTCGAGCAGATTCCGATGCAGGTTCGGCATCGAAAGCGTAATCTCTTCAACCGCCGGCTCCGCGTCGAGTACGGCCGAGGCCATCTCATACAGCGTCGCCTGCACCGACGGGCTGAACCGCGCCGCGAACTCGCGAATCAGCGTTATCCGAATGCGATTGCGAATCTCTCGCCAGTTATCTGGCGTGTCGTTGTACATCCATTTGGCGGTCAAGTTCGTCGCCAAGATCCGGTCGTCCGTCTCTCGCAGCGTCGTGAATTCGTCGCGGAGAAACTTCGAGAAGCCCGAATCACTCGTTTTCAGCAGCACCAATCCTTCCAGCCCGCACTCGATGGCCCCTTCCGGCTCGTCCCCTACCTTCGCTCGATTAATCACTGCCTGGCATGTGTTGCGCTCGGTCGACGTGCCGAAGAAAGCGTGCGGATGTTGCTGGCCGTCGATCACCATCCGCTGCCACGGCGTTTCGGTGATCTTCACGGCAGCGTGCGTAACGTGCTCAAAATTCTCGACGAAGTGGCTGCCGAGCGTCCAGGCGAAGGTCTCCAGGTCGCACGGATCCAGTTCGCGGGCAAATGCGTAGACCGTGTTCTTCATCGTATCGGTCGGAATGACCAGCGAGTTGTCGCCACGGGTGTAGGCGGCGTTGAAATCGCCGTCCAGCTCGACGTCGACCGACAGCTCAGTGATTTGATGTACGGCCGTATCGCGATCGACCTTTGTGAGCCGCACGCGCGACTTTCCGTAACACTGCGTCCAAACCTGGTGGGGCACTTGCGGCTCCAATTGAGTGGCAAAAAAGATCTCTCGCAAAGGCGCTAAGGCGCAAAGAAACGCGCAAAGAAGAAAATGGGAATGCATCGCTTCTTCTTAGCGTCCTCCTTTGCGAGAAACTCTTAGTTGAAAATGTAATAACGGTCAGAAGCTATTCCGCGAGACGGGCCAGCGTGCGGGCCAGCACTTCGATGCCGCCGCGGATCGCCTCCGGCGAGGAGTATTCCTCGGGTCGATGACTAACGCCGTCGCGGCATGGGATGAAGATCATGCCGATCGGCGCTACCAGCGACATGAACAGCGAATCGTGATACGCCCGGCTGATCATTGGCTGCCAGGCAAGCCCGGCGGCCGCGCACGATTGCTCCACGGCCGCGACGACTCGCGCCTCGCAAGTCGCCGGCGGATCGGAATTGATCAGTTCGACCGTCGTCGGCGCGCCTGCCTCGGCCCCGAACCGGCGAGCGCTCTGCTGAATCTGCTCCAGCACGCGGTCGCGCCGCGGGCCGTCGATATCGCGGACGTCGATTTCTAACACCACTTCGCGCGGAATGCTGTTCACGCTACGCGGATGCACGTCGAGCACGCCGACCGTGGCGACGGTGTCGGGCGCGCCCGATGAGCGCGCCGCCGCGTCGACTTCCAGCGCCAATCGAGCCGCCGGCAGAAGCGGATCCGCACGATCGGCCATTAGCACCGCGCCGGCATGGCCGCCGGGCCCCGTGTAGCGCACCCGCAGCGCCGCCGGCGCAGCGATCGCCGTCACGATGCCGATCGGCAACTCGGCCCGTTCCAACAGCGGTCCCTGTTCGATATGCAGCTCCACGAACGCCGAGTACGCGTCGCGCGGGAGTTGTACGCTCGACAAATCACCGGAACAACCGGCCGAGGACCGCGCTTGATCCAGCGTAACGCCGCCTTCGTCGACAAGCGCCGCCGCTCGCTGCGATGTGAGCTGGCCGCACAGCATTCGGCTGCCCAGGCAGCCAAAGGCGAATCGCGTGGGTTCTTCAGAGGTGAACATGATTAGGTCGATGGAGCGGCGGGGCGCCGGGGTCGAGGACGACCCGGCTCGCTGCGCTCGCTGGAGCGCGCGAATCGCTTCCAGCGCGCCGAGGACGCCGACGGTGCCGTCGTACCTGCCGGAGTACGGAATCGCGTCGGTATGCGAGCCGGTGGCGACCGGAGGGAGCGTCGGGTCGCTTCCTTGCCAGCGGGCAAAAATATTGCCCACGGCGTCCTGGCGAACTGCCAAACCCGCGTCCGCAAAGAGTCCGGTGAGATAGTGTCGCGCTTCCACGTCTTGCGGCGTGAACACGACCCGCTGGACCGCGGGCGCCGGCACGGCCGAGAAACCGGCCAGCCGTTCCAATTCGGCCGAGCATCGATCGATGTCTACGTTGAGTTTCACGCGTCGCCCGTCCAATTCCGCAGATCACTATTCACGCGTGAATTCTAACGGCCCTGCCGCCCAAACGCGAGTTGCCGCCGGGTAAGCCGCTAGATGCGCCGTAAAAACTAGGTACGCTAAGCGTCATGGACCAACCGAAAAATACGAGCCAGCGACCCGTCATCCGATCGGCGCACCTCGACGACGTTCCCGAGATCCTCGCGTTCATTCGCGAGTTAGCCGAGTACGAGCGGCTCGCTCACACGGTCGAGGCGACTGAGGATTTGCTAAGGCGAGCTCTCTTCGGCGAACGTCCGACAGCGGAGGTGCTCATCGCCGAACTGGACGGCCAGCCCGTCGGCTTCGCGCTGTTCTTCGCCAACTTTTCGACGTTTAAGGGCCTGCC
>JBGSYU010000012.1:0-1593 GCA_041750715.1 Lacipirellula sp. | reverse complement strand
CGGCGTCGTCCTTGGCGGCGTCGGCTTTGTCGGCGATGCCCTTGGCTATTCGCGTGAGGAGAGCGGAGAGTTGCCGCTTGGCTTCGGACAGACCATCGTTGCCGTCACGCGCTTCGACGCCGGAGATAAAGGCGGGTTCGTCCTCGATTTCGCCGACGGCCGCCTGAACCGCTGCGAGGCCGGTCGCGGGGTCGAGGTTGCTGTCGACCGCTTGCCAGACGCGCGCCAGGTTGAGACGCACCTTGGCGAAGCTGTAGTCTTTGTGGCCCGAAAACTTTTCGGTGAAGGTCGCGTACTGTTCGATCGCTTGAGGATAGGAGCCCTTGTCGAAGTGGTCGTTGGCCTGGGCGAGCACCTTGTCGGCGCTCTCGCGAAACATCAGATACCAGAGGACGACGCCGGCGAGCAACAAGAGTACCAGTCCGCCGCCGCCCAGCAGGAGCAACGGCGAGTCCCATTGCTCTTTGCCGCGACGCTTGCCAGTGCGATTGGCCTTGCCCCCCTTCTTGTTCTTTTTGCCGCCCAAGCGGGGGACGCTGCCGGAGGAAAGGTCGTCGGCGGCGGCGTCAACGACTTTGAAGCTGTCGATTTCTTGCGGCGCTGCGGTGGCGCCGGCGAAGAGTTCATCGTCGGGCTTGTTTCTGCGGTGCGATTTGGAACCGCGCGGCGGCTCGACGGGCGGCTTTTCCGCTGGAGCCTTGGGAAGCGGTTTGAGCGGCACCGGTCGGTCGTCGTCGTCTTCGTCGAGCGGCGCGAGGTCAAAACCTTCGCTGGACGACGACCGCCGTGGCTCCGGCGGCGGTTCGACGATCCTCTTCGGCGGAGGCATGCGCCCCAAGATGCTCGATTCGGCCTTTTCGCTGACGACAAGCGCGGAGTCGAGCAGCTCTTTGGCTTGGGTGCGAGTGACGAATTCCTTCTTAACCAGAAACTTGAGAATCGAATCGGCCGTGATTCGATGATCGCCCTGCTCCGCCTTAGCGCGCAACTGCCGAAGGATGCCCGCCGGCACAAGCTGCCTCTCGGCGAGAAGGTCGATGAAATCTTCAGTCTTCATGCCATGTAGGTCAGGCTTTTCAGCCTGAAACGCGACGACTCGTCAGGCTAGAAAGCCTGACGCACTAAAAATACTTCTGGTCAATCACTTCGAACTTGTACCCGTCGCTGCTGTTGACGACCGTGAAGACCGTCTCTCGGATCTTGTTGGCGTCGCCGGACTTATTCCGCTCTTTCTCTAGATTGTAGAGCACGGCCTCGACTTCAAATGGGTAGAATAACAACGCGATGCGTCCAAATCGCATGACATCGGCGTCGCGGGCCAGTTGCTGCGTGAGGGCGGGCATCGGCCCATCGGTGGGCAGCGTTTGCCCCCAGGCGTTATAAGCCTTGGGGTCGGCCGCCTCAACCTGCACGCCATCGGTAAAGTTCCACGCCAAATGCACCTTGTTGTCGCGGCCCAGCACGCCGACGCGAATCTTATATTGGTCGAGCCATTGGGCGAAATCGCCGGCGGACTCGGGCTCGAAGCGAATCTTCCAACGTTCCCAGCGGGGCACGCGTTCGATCACGCCATCGCCGCCGGGGCCGGGCTGA
>JBGSYU010000011.1:0-2699 GCA_041750715.1 Lacipirellula sp. | reverse complement strand
GTCCCAGGCATCGATCCGTTTACCTTCTTGCGGCGTAGTGATGCTGGTTCCGACGTCATGCACCGTATCGCGTGCCGTGTGCCGATCGGTCGGCGAGAGCGTGGCGGAAGCAGCCGCTAAATCGTGTCGCAACGACTTGATTTGTGCGGTGAAAAATGGGTCGTCCAGCACGAAGCGCACATAGTCCTCGACCACTCGCAGACCTTCCCCGGCCCGGTTCAGCGAAGCGTCGAGTATCCGCATGACAGGCTTATTGGACATATGGCTTTTAACGCTCCGCAAACAACCTCTATCCCGATCATAATGCCGTGTTCCCAGTTCCGACAGCACCCGCGGAGGTTTCGGCTGCTGTGCGTAACTCCAAGCGGTTTATCAACTTGCCTTGATGGGTGACAATTTGAGGGCTACACTTTGGAAGACTTTGCGGTTGGCGCGCCCCTTCGTTTCAGCGTCCAATCGCGGACTCACGTAGGCGAGTTTCTCCGAAACTCGAAAAACGCGTCTCGGAGAGACGCGGCCATGTGACGTGCCCGATTTGACTCAACGCATACAATTAGGGCGGACCAGCGGGATACGCCAAAACGGCGATCCTAGTGGCCGTAACACCGGAGACGGAAATGTACGAACGATTTACTGACCGAGCCAGAAAAGTGATGCAGCTTGCCAACCAGGAGGCGCAGCGCTTTAACCACGAATACATCGGCACGGAGCACGTTCTGTTGGGCCTCATCAAAGAGGGCAGCGGCGTGGCCGCCAACGTGCTCAAGAACCTCGACGTCGATCTGCGCAAGATTCGCCTCGAGGTCGAGAAGCTCGTCCAGAGCGGGCCAGACATGGTCACGATGGGCAAGCTGCCGCAGACTCCGCGCGCCAAGAAGGTCATCGAGTACTCGATGGAAGAGGCCCGCAACCTGAACCACAACTACGTCGGCACCGAGCATATTCTGCTCGGCCTGCTTCGCGAGCAGGAAGGCGTGGCGGCCCAAGTGCTGATGAACCTTGGCCTCAAGCTGGATGAAGTTCGCGAAGAAGTTCTCAACTTGCTGGGCCATGGTATCGAAGGCGCCGAGGGCGAACGGGGCGGACGCGGCGGAGTGGCCGAAGAGGGCGGAAGCGGCGAAGGTCGCAAGAGCCGCAGCAAGACGCCCGCGCTCGATAGCTTCGGCCGCGATCTCACCGAGCTTGCTCGCCAGAAGAAGCTTGATCCTGTGATCGGCCGCGAGAACGAGATCGAGCGGGCCATTCAGATTCTCAGCCGCCGCACGAAGAACAACCCGGTGCTGCTGGGTGAAGCGGGCGTTGGCAAAACGGCTATCGTGGAAGGCTTCGCGCAGCGCGTGGTCGAAGGCGACGTGCCCGAGCTGCTGATGGACCGCCGCATCGTCGTGCTCGACCTGGCGATGATGGTCGCCGGCACGAAGTACCGCGGCCAGTTCGAAGAGCGGATCAAGGCCGTGATGAACGAAGTCCGCCGGGCGAAGAACACGATTTTGTTCATCGATGAACTGCACACGCTCGTCGGTGCGGGCGGTGCGGAAGGCGCGATCGATGCCTCGAACGTGCTCAAGCCGGCCCTGGCCCGCGGCGAAATCCAGTGCATCGGCGCCACGACGCTCGACGAGTACCGCAAGTATATCGAAAAGGATTCGGCGCTGGCTCGCCGGTTCCAAGAAGTGCTCATCGAACCGACGAATGCCGAAGACACAGTGAAGATTCTTCGCGGCCTGCGCGATCGATACGAAGAGCATCACCGCGTGCAAATCACCGACGACGCCGTTCAGGCGGCCGTCGATTTGAGCGATCGTTACATCACGGGCCGTTGCCTGCCGGATAAGGCGATTGACGTGATCGACGAGGCGGGCGCTCGCGTCCGGCTCAAGAGCATGTCGAAGCCGCCGAATTTGAAGGAGATCGACGAAGAAGTCGAGGCGCTGAATCGCCAGAAAGAAGAGGCAGTCGCCAACCAGGACTTCGAGCAGGCGGCCCGCTTGCGCGATCAGGCCGACAAGCTCAAGAAGAAGAAGCAGCAGATCACCAAGGAATGGCGTGAAAAGTCGCGCGAGAACGGCGGCGTCGTCGATGAAGACATCATCGCCGAGGTCGTGTCGAAAATGACCGGCATTCCTTTGACCCGGATGACGACTGAAGACAGCTTGCGCCTCATGCAGATGGAAGACGAGTTGCACAAGCGCGTCATCAGCCAGGACGAGGCGATCAAAGCAATTTCGCGCGCCGTGCGCCGCAGCCGCAGCGGTCTGCAGGATCCGAAGCGGCCCACCGGCACGTTCGTGTTCGCTGGGCCGACGGGCGTCGGCAAGACGCTGCTCGCCAAGGCGCTGGCCGAAGTCATGTTCGGCGATGCCGAGGCGCTCGTGCAGATCGACATGAGCGAGTACATGGAGAAGCACAACGTAAGCCGCCTCATCGGCGCCCCGCCGGGATACGTCGGTTACGAAGAAGGCGGACAATTGACGGAAAAGATCCGCCGCCGTCCGTACGCCGTGGTGTTGCTCGACGAAATCGAAAAGGCGCACCCCGATGTCTTCAACATGCTCCTCCAGGTGATGGAAGAAGGCCGGCTGACCGACAGCTTCGGCCGCAATATCGACTTCCGCAATACGATCCTGATCATGACGACCAACGCAGGAGCGGACGCCATCAAGAACGAGGCGCAGTTCGGCTTCAACACCGGAAAGGAA
>JBGSYU010000010.1:0-4933 GCA_041750715.1 Lacipirellula sp. | reverse complement strand
CAAGCCGATGTCGCTCGCCATCAAATCATTCTTTACGGCCATCGCCGGGAGAGTTGCTTTCGCGGACGATCTGCGTTGATGCGATGCGCTTCCGGTGCAGAAGTATGGCCCCAAGGACTAGGAGTACGACAGCAGCAGAGGCAATGGAGTAACGTACAGCTGTCTCCGCAATCTCAGGATTATCCCTGATGCTCTGGGTTACAGCCCGCGCGGGCCCCGTCAAATCGTGCGTTCCCTTGAGCATTGCGGCCGTCAAGCCAGAAGCAAGAACTAACCTAGAAGGAATCCTCTCGAAGATGCTCTTGCCCTCCCGTTGGTAAGTCTTAAGCAGCAATTCTCTCGTGTCTGGGCCGTCGGCTTTTTCTGCATATTTAAGTAGCCGTGGCACGTCCTCAGCCGGAACTGTATTGGCGACTGCTCTCCCCGCATCGTCACCGAATGCGGTAAAGACTCGTGAAGATAGGCCGGGGACCTTAGCCTCCAGTTCCACCGCCTCGACGCCCACTCGACGTGCCAAGGGGAGTAATTCTTCCGCATTTAATGCCAAAACTCGTCGGGCTTGTGGGGAGGCCTTCATTCCTAAATCGATAATCTCGTCACCGAATCTTGGTACGGCTTCAAGCATTTCAAGCCCACCATGCTCGACGACTTTAAGCACATCTTCACCATGCGTCTTGACAAGTCGCTCCAACGACTCTGTAGCTGCCTTCTGGGTTTTCGCGCCGACGAATTCCTTACCACTCGTCTTCGCGGCACGCTCAATTACTTCGGCGATTACTTTGCCGGCGATCGCAAATGCAGGCGTTGTGGTGACTGTAAACACGGCGCACATAATCGCGATCAGTCTCAATATTTGGATCATATTATTTGTCTGCGCCGCTTAAGTGTCCGAGCGTTTGGGAGCTGATATTCCCTTGAAGTTTTTGATACCGCTCCACCAATTCTGAGGCGTGCGCAATGGCCTGTTTATGCATCTTGTTCGTGCCT
Source organism: Lacipirellula sp. (assembly GCA_041750715.1). Taxonomy (GTDB): domain Bacteria; phylum Planctomycetota; class Planctomycetia; order Pirellulales; family Lacipirellulaceae; genus Lacipirellula. The sequence continues at coordinate 3,946 of JBGSYU010000010.1, read as the reverse complement.
TCTTGGACCGAGTTAGTCCACGAGTTGTAAAGCTCAGCCTCAAACTCCTTCTGGGAAGCATAGATATCGTAGCTGGTCCAAATTACGCCACCAGCAGCAATAATGTCGCCAACCGGCAGTGGACCATCGCCGGCCGCAAATGCGGCCGACCCGGCAAGCTTCGCAATTTGCTTTCCAAACAGTCTGGCTGCAATCGGGCCAATCTTTTTTTGAAGGATCGCTAGGAGTTGCGACTTGCCAATTGCGACTGCATCGAAAACCATCGAAACCAATACGCCGCTCGCATTTAAACCTAGGTCGCGCATTGCTTTATCAAAATCTGCCTGACTCATTTCGTCTGACACAGCCGGACGCGGGCCATCGGCACTGGCTCCAATCGCTGCCAGATCCGTCGCGAGCGTTAACGTGCTGCCACGCAGTTTGTAGCTAAGCTGTTCTACTGCCTCATTCAAATCTTTACCCATCGTTGCGACGGGTCGATCAAGGAAACGGGTAGTGAATTTGTCCAAATAATCTCGCGCGTTTGTTCCTCCGCGTACCTTATCCCACGCCAAATAGTAGACAATTTTGCAGCATGATCCGTAGTCAGCAGCTTCTTGCACTGCGGCAGCAACGGCACTCCGCAGTTTTGATTTGTGGTGCTTGATGATGCGATTTACATCCATTTCGAACGTCTTCAACGCGGCTAGATTCCGGTTGTTTGCTTGGTCGGCGAGCGGCTTAATAAAGCTCGAATAGTCGATCGCAGGTGGCGGCGGTTCCGGGTCAAGCCGCACCGGCTTCTTTCCCATTTTGAAGAATACGATTCCGCCTGCGGCAATCGCTGCGAGGAGAAGAATTGGCAGAATAGCCTTCATGAACTTAAAGTCCTCTCATTACAGAGTGAGCGGGTAGCATTGGGATCGTAATCTAGAGGCGCAGTGCCAGCTACGCAATCTTCTCTGCAAGATTCTTCCCGGCCGTCGGCGGCGGCAGCGGCTTGCCGTCCTGCTGTAGCGTTTCAATCCATTCGTCGACGATGTCGCAAAGTTCGCGATAGACTGCCGCCTCGTCGTCGCCGTGGCAGCATGGCCCGATTAGGCCCGGGCATTGGCCGACAAAGCACTGGTCTTCCTCAGACCATTCGACGATTTTTACGTATCGAGCGCTGTCTTTCATGGTCGAGTCTCCTCAATGGCGCGCCGAACTTCGCGCTCTTGATACGGCTTTGCGTCCGACCCCGTCTTGCCCGAGACCGTGGCCCGCGCTCCGCTGGGATGCTCAAAATTCCTGTGGCTGCCGTGGCCGCCGCGATTAACAAAACCCGCTTGCTCCAATTCTCGGACCAACTCACGAATCTTTCGCGGCATAGTTGCTCCATGAAGCTGCTGGGTCCTGCATTATACGCTAGCTCGAAGCACTTGGAAAAGCACACTCTCTAGCCATCGCGGCGCGCGATGGCCTAGTCCTCGATCCGCACCTTGAACTCGTCCGAATTCGCTCGCAGCTCGGGCGCGTACATCGCTGAGGCCTTGGTGGGCAGCGCGCTGAAGCGGCCCGGGATTTCGGCTTGCAGGCGGTAGGTGACGCTGTGCTGGCCGCGGGCGAGGCGGGCGCAGAAGAGGGCGACGCGCTGGTCGCGGTATTCGACGTAGGCGCCTAGCTCGTTGCCGTTGTAGCCGCTGCGGACTTCGACGGGCTCGAAGCCGGCGGCTTTCATGTCTTCGAGGATGATGTACTCATAGTCGTTCTTGCTGTCGACGACGAGCTCGACTTCGACGAGGTCGCCGCTGGTTAGGTCGCCGAGATTTTCGATGCGGGTGCGGTCGTATTTTTCGATTTGGTGTTCGACGATTTGTCCTCGGGCGCCGGGGGCGGGGACGCCCCGGCTCGCTTTGTTGGCGGGGGTTAGTTTGTAGAAGCGGCGGTTGACTTTAAGTTCGAGGCCGGCGGCCTCAATAAAATCTTCTAGGGTGAAGTTGGTTACGTAGCCGTTGTAGTAAATCGGGCCTTCGCCCTTCTTGCGGAACTCGACGGTATGCTCGCCGGCGTCGAGTTCTTTTCCTTCGAGCACCACGCTATTGTCGAACGTGAACAAATTGTCGGCGGTGATGACGACGCCCTTGCGCACTTTTCCGTCGACGATCACCACGAGGTGTACGTCGGGTTTCGCCTCGCCGCTCGCCTGGAGGTAATCGGCGAACGCTTCGACGACCAGGGCCGTGTCGCGGGTGCTGTTCCAGTAGGTGGCGTGTTTGCGGTTGTTCAGCAGGTATTTTACGAGCCGGGGGGCGACTTCGCTTTTGGGCTGGTGGGCGGCCAGCAGCTTCAGGTAATAGGCCTGGGCTTCGTATTCGCTGCCGTACCAGTACCACCAAATGTTCGCGGGAAGTTCGAGCCAGGCGGTTTGATTCTCGTCGTCTTGGAGGACGTATTGCGAGAGGTTTTGCATGACCATTTTGAGCATTTCGGCGGACTGCGCGTCTTCAGCCCCGGCCTCTGGCCGGGGGTTCTTGGCGGCGGAATCGACGTTGCCAGCCGTCTCCGCTTCATTACCCCCGGGCAGAGCCCGGGGCTGCAGTTCTTGGTGCAGGGCCAGGCCGAAGGTCGCTAAGCCGTAGACGGCGAGTTGGGTGCGATCCTTGTAGAGGTAGTCGCGCGTGCGGCGTTGGATGTCTGGCGTTGAATTGGGCGCCGGGGGCGGGGACGCCCCGGCTCGCTGCGCTTCGGTGAGTACTAGGTAGACGAGCGCGTCGAGGTTGTCGGCGGCGGGTTTGGCGTCCTGCTTGTCGTCGCGGGGTTTGCCGGCTTCGCGGTCGTAGTTGTCGAGCTTGGCGAGTTCTTCTCGCTGATAGCGGTGGAGCCACTCGATGCCGCGTTCGATCACGCCGGGGACGATGGCCACGTCGTTCTGTTGGGCGACCAGCAGTCCGCGGAGGGTGGTCGCGGTCATGTGGGCGCTGGATTGCTCGCCCCAGCCGCTGAACCAGCCCCACCCGCCGTCGCTAAGCTGCATCTCGGTGAGGCGATTGACGCCGGCCTTCACCATCTCGTTCAGCTTCGCTTCGTCGAACACCGGGTTGTGGTCGAACCGCTGCCACTGCTCGGCGCGCTCGGCGTCGTCGCCGATCTCTTGGGCATTGAGGTTGGTCCGCTTTTCTTGAATCTCCTTGAGATTCACGTTCATCCGCTGGAGCGTCTTCTGCGTGACGACCGCCGGCAGGAAGCGGTTGAGCGTTTGCTCGGTGCAGCCGTACGGAAAATCGGCGAGGTACGGCAGGGCGTCGACCATCGCCCCAGCGAGGGTGGGCGAGTAGCGGATCTCCAGCCGCGACTGCTCGGGGCGCCGCGCCTCAGGCACGGTGAACGTGAACTTGCCGGCTGTTTCAGTCGGGCGAATCACTCCGCTGTACGACTGGGTCTTAAGCATGCCGTGGACCAGCACGGGGAACTTCATCTGCATCGCGTCGGACTCTTCGTCGGTGAGCGCGAGCATGCGGATGGTCGCTTCGCCTTCGCGGACGGCTGTTACGCGCCAGTCGACGCGCGTTTCGCCGTTGGCGGGGACCTCGACAGTCTGCTCGAGAATGTCTTTATTGGGGCCGCCCTCCTCCCCGGCCCACCCAACGGAGGGGGAGGGGGTAAGGCAGTCGCCGTCCAACTCGAGCCGCACGCGGACCTGCTTCGCTTCTTTCAGGTAATTGTGAACGTTGGCGCTCAGCACCACTTCGTCCGTCTCGACGAAGAACCGGGGGGCCTGCAGCCGCACGATGATATTCTTCCGCGTGACGACCTCGGCGGAGCCTTCGCCCACGCGCGTGCCGAGGCCCATGCCCCAGACGTTGATTTTCCAGGCGGTGAGATTTTCGGGCATTTCGAGCTCAACGCTCGCCAGGCCTTCGGCATTGGTCTGCAAAGCTCCGACCCAGAGGGCGGTGTCGGCGAATTTTTCGCGGATGGCGGGCTG
>JBGSYU010000009.1:0-5008 GCA_041750715.1 Lacipirellula sp. | reverse complement strand
GGTGCTGGGGCTGCGGCGGATGGAGGGCGTCGGTCGCGAGCCGTTTGCGGTGGCGACCGGCTATCGGCTCGAGGATCTCGCCGGGCCGGCGATCGCGCGCTTCGTCGAATTGAAACTGCTCAGCGATGACGGATCGCAAGTAAAGCTCACGCGCGAAGGGCTGTTCGTGAGCGACGCGCTTTGGCCCGAGCTGCTCTAACCCCATGTGAACGCCACCCCCCGGCGGAGCCGGGGGCTACCAAGCCGCCAGCCGTCTTTACAGTGGCGCCCGCGGCAGGTCGCGGGGAAACGGCGGGTCGTCCACCGGCGGCGGGAAGCCGCCCGTTTCCTCCGCCCACAGCCGGCGGTCTTCGTCGTTGGCGTAATAGCGGAGCCACACGTCCGGATCGCCGTCGGTGTTCGCGCAGTCCCAGTGCAGATAATTGCTCTGGCGGCGGATGTACTTCTCGTGTGACGGCAAAATATCGCGATAGATCAGGCAGTAAAGCTGGCGATCGGTGAGATGATCGGTGAAGTCGAGCACCACGTGCTTCTCGTACAGCCGGCCGATCGTCTGATACAGCGTGTCGCGAAGCGGCTGGTCGGCCAAATCCTCCGGATGCGGCAGTTCCAGAGTTGGCTGGAACCACTCGCAAATCGGCAAGATGGGCGCTCGCTCCCACTCGAGCATCGACTCGAGAAAATCGTTCTCGGCGCCGGTCGTCATCACTTGGACGTTGACTCGGCCGATCGCTTCGTCGAGCAACGGCTCCAGGGCGTCGCGAAGCTGCGCGTTTCGCAGGAGATTCTCAACTTCGTCGGAGCGTGGGGAGTTAGGGAGCATCATGGTTTTGCACGAAGACGTTTGCGTTGTCCCACGACATCGACTCTATCAACGGCGTGAGGCGGTGAGAATAGTTCTGGAGCCTGTTTACGGCAGAGTTGCGAAAACGGCTGAATCAGGACCGTTATGACCCGCATTGTCGCCCTAGTTTGACGAGAAAAGGGCTTTCAGCTATCAGCTTTCAGCGGTCAGCCAGAAAAGAAAAACTCGGTTTGGCTGATTGCTGACGGCTGACCGCTGACCGCTCCTCTTACTCCACCGGCGTGCCCATCTCGCGCATCAGTAATTTCATGTCGTCCCAAGTTTGCTTCTTGGCCGACGGGTTTCGCAATAGGTAGGCCGGGTGGTAGGTGCAAATTACCTTCACGCCGCGGTAGTCGTGAATGCGGCCGCGGAGTCGGCCGATGGTTTCCGTAGTGTCGAGGAGGTTTTGGGCGGCGACCGCGCCGAGGCAGCAGATGAACTCCGGCTCGATCAGTTCCAATTGGCGATTGAGGAATCGCCGGCAGTTCTGCGACTCGTCCGGGGCGGGATTTCGGTTTCCCGGCGGCCGGCATTTTAGGATATTGAGGATGTACACGTCCTCTCGCCGCAGCTTGCAGGCTTCGAGGATCTTATTCAGCAATTGCCCCGCGCGGCCGACGAACGGCTCGCCGACGCGGTCCTCGTCGGCTCCTGGGGCTTCGCCGAGGAAGCACAGCTTCGCGTTAGGGTCGCCGACGCCGAAGACCGTCTGCGTGCGGGTGCTGGCCAGTTCGCCGCAGCGGGTGCAGAGAGCAACTTCCTGCTGAAGCACGGCGAGCGACAGGGCGTCGGAATGGCCCGTAAGTGACATTACGTCGTGCCCCGCCTCGACCGATTGCCGCGGCTCTTCCAAAACGCTGGCCGTCGACGCCGGCCGTTCGGCGCGTGCGGGCCGGTTGCTGGCAGCGTTCAGAGCACCATCAGCGCTGGGCAACTGACGCACGCCCGCAGCCTCCAGACTCTCCAGGTGCTGGCGTAGGGCTTGCTTGATGCGATTGGTCGGTGTGTTGGCCACGGCGATTCCTTTGCGGGTTCCCGTCAGTTTACGGCCGGCATCGCCCTGTAAATAGCCCGGCCGTGCTGGCTCGGCCATAAACGCTCGACTATGATGTAATGCTCCGCCCCGTCCGCCAGAAAGCCTGCCGCCATGGCTGTTCCTAAAGTCGTCATCGTCGGCCGTCCCAATGTCGGCAAGAGCAGCGTGCTCAACTGGCTCGCCGGGTTGCGCATCGCCATCGTCGAGGATCAGCCCGGCGTCACTCGCGACCGGGTCGAGTATCTCACCTCGCACGAGGACCGCTATTTCGAGCTGGTCGACACGGGCGGCATCGGCATCGAGGACGTCGACAATCTCACCAAGCACATCGAAGAGCAAATCCAAACCGCCATCGACGCGGCCTCGGTCATTCTGTTCGTCGTCGACACCCGTGCCGGCCTTACGCCGCTGGACGAAGAGGTAGGCCGGCGGCTACGCAACGTCGAAGTGCCGGTGCTGTGCATCGCGAACAAGACCGACGATGAAAAAATGGACGTGCAGGCGGCAGATTTTTACCGCCTGGGCCGCGGGAAGATCGTGCCGGTCAGCACCAAGCAGAACCGCAATCGCGTGCCGCTGCTAAATATGATTCTCGAGCGGCTCCCCGCAGAAATCGCCGGCGACGCGCCAGACGTTGAGCCCGAGATGAAAGTGGCGATCGTCGGCCGTCGCAATGTGGGCAAGAGTACGTTCGTCAATACGCTCGCGCAGGCCGAGCGGATGATCGTCAGCGAAATCCCCGGCACTACGCGCGACAGCGTCGACGTGCGGTTCGAGCTGGACGGCAAAAGTTTCGTCGCGATCGACACGCCAGGCATCCGTCGCACCAAGAGCCAAGGGGCGTCGATCGACTTCTACGGCGCCCATCGCGCCCACCGGAGCATCCGTCGGGCCGATGTGGTGCTGCTGTTTCTGGACGCCACGCAGAAGATTAGCAAGGTCGATAAGCAGCTTGTCGAATACATTGGCGACGAGTACAAGCCGGTCATATTCTGCGTGAATAAATGGGACCTACTGGTCAAGTCGATGCCCACCGAGAAGTGGGTCCGCTATTTGAACGACAGCTTCCGAGCCCAGCGCTACGCGCCGATCGCGTTCATCACTGGGCAGACCGGCAAGAATATGAAGGCGCTCTTGAACCACGCTCAGATGCTATTCAAGCAATCTCGCCAACGCATCACCACGGGCAACTTCAATCGTCTGCTCCGCGAGGCCGTGCAGCGGACGCCGCCGCCCCTGTTCCAAGGTCGCCGGCCGAAGATTTTTTACGGCACGCAAGTCGGCGCCCAGCCGCCGACGCTGGTGCTGTTCTGCAACGATCCGCAGGGCATTTCGCGGCCCTACCAGCGGTACCTGCTCTCCGCGGTCCGCGAACATATGCACTTCGAGGAAGTGCCGATCAAGCTCTACCTACGCAAACGGCAGCAGAGCGACACGCGCGACGATCTGGGGGCCGACGACACCGGCACGACGGTCGAATCCGAAGGCAGCGGCGTCGCTTAGCGGCAACCGCCCGGTCGCCCAAGCTCCCTATCGCCTAAACCGTCATCCTGAGCGTACTGCCATCCTGAGCGCACTGTCATCCTGAGCGCAGCGAAGGATCTGAACGCACACGAGATTCTTCGCTGCGTTCAGAATGGCATGGGGCGGCACTCGGCCCTAATCGAAGTAAGCCGAAGGCTCGCGATCGCCGCCGCTGACGGCAACCTTGGCGCCGCCGGCGCCCCGCGTTTGGCCGACGTAGTCCGACCACACGGCCACGATGCCGACCGTCCATGCCAAGACGAGGCATAGCAGCTCGCCAAACCCCGAATACTCGCGAATATCCTGCCGCATGGAAATCGTATCCCGGACGCCCCAGTCAACTCGGTCCATCGCTGCCGCCCCCAAAGCTGGGGCGGTGTGACCCGTCTGATCGGGAAGTAGAGCGAAATCGTTAAGACTTCGCAAGGAGAGTATTAAGAAGCTGTCAGCTTTCAGCCGTCAGCTATCAGCCAGCAAGGGCGAAAGACAGCCGCTGAATCGGCTTTGTGCGGTCCCGACGGCGACAAGCTGGCCACAGAACTCCATCCGCCGAGGCTGTGTTTTCTGGCTAATAGCTGACGGCTGACGGCTGACGGCTGACGGCTCCCCTACTGCACCAGCTCTTCCGCCTCGCCGCCGGCGTTCAGTTCCAGCTCGCCGGAATCTTCCAGGCGGCGAACCGCATCGACAATTTCCTGCTGCTTCTGCTCCACTACCGAGAGTTTCACCGCGCCCAGGTACCCGATTTCTTCCTTGAGCATGTCGCCGGCACGGCTCGACATGTTCTTGAACACCTTCTCCTTCAGCTCCACGCTGGCGCCCTTAAGCGCAGTCGCCCACTGTGAGGTTTCCACGTTCTTCATCACCAGTTGCATGTCCTTGTCCGTGAACCGCGCGAGGTCCTCGAACACGAACATCAGCCGGCGGATTTCTTCGACCAGTTCCGGCGATTCCTGCCCGAGATTCTCCAGCAACGTCCGCTCGGTGGTGCGGTCGGAGACGTTGAGCATCTCGGCCACCGACGAGACGCCGCCCGCGTTTTCGTAGCTCTGGCTCATCACGCTCGACATGCGGCGTTCCAGGCCGTTCTCGACTTCCTTGATGATGTCCGGGCTGGTCTGCCCCATGTGGGCGATTCGCTGGACCACCTGAATCTGCCGTTCGGGCGGCAGCCCCGCGAGAATGGCCGCCCCCGCGGGCGGCGGCAAGTGCGAGAGGATCAGCGCGATCGTCTGCGGGTGTTCCTCGCTGACGTACGTGAGAATGTTCTGGCTGTCGACGTTTCTCAGGAAGGCGAACGGGACTTCCTCGATGGATTGGCGAATGGTATCGAGCGTGCCGGCGGCGTTCTTGCCGAGCGCTCGGGAGACGAGTGACTTGGCCCGGTCGATTCCGCCGGCATCGCTGGTGGCGCCCGGGTTCGAATCGGCGAACTGGAGGATCACCTGCTCTTGCTCGTCGGCCGAAACGCTCTTGAGCCGGGCGATTTCGATCGAGACCAACTCCACCTGCTTGGGATCGAGCCGCCCCAGCACGTCCGCGGCTTCCTCCTCGGGCAGCACGGTCAGCAGTACGGCGGCCTTGTGGAGATCGGACATGGG
>JBGSYU010000008.1:0-5249 GCA_041750715.1 Lacipirellula sp. | reverse complement strand
GGCGCCGCGGCGCACGAGTCGGCGTCGGTAGCGGCGCTCGAGCAGCGGCTGTCGAAGGCGCAGGACGATGCGCGGCAACTCGAGGAGGAGAACGTCGAGCAACTGCAAGCGATTGAAACGCTCGATCGGCAAATGGCGATCGCGAAGGCCGAGCTGCGGTTGGTCAACGAGCATGCCGAAGAGCTGACGGCGTTGCTCGAATCGCAGCGCGTTCGGGCGTCGGAAGAGCATCGTCACTGGTCGGCGGAGTTTCGCGAGTTGCGGCGGCTGATGGAGCGGCTGACGGAGTCGCATGCCGCGGACACGGCTTCCGAGGCAAGCGGTACGGCATCGCTGGCAGAAAATCAAGTCCCGGAGGGAGCTACCGAGGTCGGCGGTCGCGCGGCGGAGCTCCGCCGCCGGGCGAGCTCGCGTCGCGCGGCTCAGCGTCGGCAGAGTTAGGTCTCCTAATAGCCCCGACCAAGCTTGGTCGGGGCTATTGGGATGCTCGCTCGCTGCGAATTCATCCATGGGGGAATTGGCGGCAGTACTCGTACAGCGCCATCGTCGTCGCCGTAGCCACGTTGTAGCTGAACGGCAGGCCCCACACAGGGATTTCGACCACTTCGTCGAGAATGTCTAGCAAATCTGGCGTTAGCCCGGTACGTTCGTTGCCGATGACCAGCGCCGTCTTCCGCTTGAACTGGTAGCCATGCAAATCCTGCGAGTCGGTCGTCTGCTCCAGTCCGACCAGCAGATAGCCTTCGCCGCGCAGCTTCTGTAGCACCGGCGGCAGCGTACGATGGACCTCGATCGCCATCGCGTCGGCGCCTTCGCGGGCGATCTTGCGATTTAGCTTGGCCTGGCCCGTGCAGATGATTCGGTTCAGGCCGCAGCAACTCGCTGCTCGCACGATTCGCGAGAGGTTCACGTTGCTGCGTAGCGGTGCGCAGATGACCAGCAACTCGCGAGGCTGGGCGAGGTGTCGCGGCGGCTTGTGTCGCTGGTGCTCGAAGGGCATGAACTTTGTCGCGGGCGGGCTGTGTGATGGGCCAGGGTAGAGTGTAAGCTGGCGGGTGCCGCTCGCTAAGCCGCAAGCGGCGGCAGTTGTTCGCAGTCCGAGTGTTTTTCACGACGAACCGCCGCATGACCCGTTCGCGTCCACCGCTGATTCCCTGGATCGTTGGGATCGGGATCGTTTTTGCACTGGGCTGGGCGCTCAACAGGGGCCAACTCACGCCCGCTGATTTTACGTTCGTCAACGGCACTGAAGTCAAGAGCCTCGATCCGGCGATTGTCACTGGGCAGCCGGAGAATCGGATGATTAACGCCCTGTTTGAGGGGCTGGTACAGTGGCATCCCGAAACGCTGGAACCGATTCCCGGCGTGGCGGAGCGATGGGAGATTTCCGCCGACAAGCGGACGTACACGTTTCATTTGCGCGACGATGCGCGATGGTCGGACGCTTCGCCGGTGACCGCGGAGGATTTCTATTACTCGATGCGGCGGTTTCTCGATCCGCGGACCGGCGCCGAGTATGCCTACCAGGCGTGGTACGTCAAGAACGCCGAACGGTACAGCAGCGGCGGGCGGGCCGTGCGATCGGGGGATCGAGTGGAAGTTGAGATGAATCTACCCGCCGACGCCGTCAATTCGCGGCGCGGAAACGTGCTGCGGGGCGAACTGGTGCGCATTGAGAACGCCGACGGTCGGGCGATTGGCGATGAGCAATTCACCGCGGCGGCGTCTGATGCCGATTTCGCATTGGAGAACTGGACGTTCGTCGTGGCTCTCGACGGACGCGAAGAGCGGTTTCGCTACGCTGACGACGTCGCAGCCGGAAGCGTGAAGGCGCCGGCTGGCACTCGCTGGTGCCGTCAGGTGCTGCTCGATTTCAACCAGGTCGGCGTCAAGCTCATTGACACGCGCACGATTCGCTTCACGCTGGAGAATCCCACGGCGTATTTCTTGAATCTCGTGGGATTTTACCCGCTATTCCCGGTGCAGCGAGCGTGCGTCGAGAGGTTTGGCTCTCCCGAGTGGACGGAGCCGAAGAACATCGTGTGCAACGGCCCATTCAAGCCCGAGTTTCGGCGGCTGCGAGATCGTACGCGGGTGAGGAAGAACGATCTGTATTGGAATCGCGATGCGATTCGACTCGAAACGGTCGACTTCTTGGCCGTCGAGTCGACGTTCACGGCGTTGAACCTGTACCTCACGGGCGACGTCGATTGGATCGGCGATGTCCCGCCGCCGGCGCTCAAGGAGATATTGAAACAGAAGCCGCCGCGGGACGACATCAATCCTCAGCCGTATCTCAACACGTACTTCTACCTGCTGAACACGACGCTCAAGCCGCTCGATGACGTGCGCGTTCGTCGCGCATTGTCGCTGGCAATGGACCGCGACGAGCTGACGCGGATGCTTGCCGGAGGCGAGCGGGCGGCGTACAGCTTCGTGCCGCCCGTACTGCCGGATTACGACCCGCCCCAGTGCGAAAAAATGAACGTGGAGGAGGCGCGCCGACTGTTGGCCGAGGCCGGATATCCGGAAGGTCGAGGGTTTCCGACGTTTGAAATTTCATATAACACGCACGAAACGCACCAGACGATCGCGCAACTCATCCGCAAGCAGTGGCAGCGGAATCTCGGCATTCGCGTGAGAACGCGAAACGAGGAGTTCGCAACCTTGCTAAGTAACCAGCGTGCGTTGAACTACGACGTCAGCCGGTTAGCGTGGATCGGCGATTACGGTGATCCGAACACCTACCTCGACATGTTCATCACCGGTGGCGAGAACAACCGCACCGGCTGGAGCTCGCCCGCATACGACCGGCTGATCGAGAACGCGGCTAGCGAGCCTGACGCCGCGAAGCGGCTGGCGATGCTTCGCGACGCCGAGCGAATTCTGATGGACGAGCTGCCGCTGCTGCCGTTTTACTTTTACGTCAGCAAGAATATGGTGAAGCCGTACGTCCGCGGGTTCTACAACAATTTCCAGGATACGCACCCTATTTCCGCCATCTGGATGGATCGCGAACGAGAGACGCCGAACCCGTTTATGAAGGGACGGCGATGATTGCGTTCTGCTTGCGGCGACTGCTTTGGATGGCAATCACGCTGTGGGCCGTGTTTACCGTCACGTTCGTGCTTATGCGGTCGGTGCCGGGCGGGCCGTTCGATCGCGAACGCGCGGTACCGCCGGAGATCAAGAAAAACTTGGAGCGGCGGTATAACCTCGACAAGCCGCCGCTGGTTCAGTATTGGTCGGAACTGACCCGCGTCGCGCGGGGCGATCTTGGTTATTGCATGAACATGGGGGACTACAGCGTCAACGACGTGATCGCGCAGGGGCTGCCGATTTCAATGACGCTGGGCGTGCTTGCCCTGACGTTTGCGATGACGTTAGGACTGCTGACGGGCGTCGTCGCCGCGGCGATGCGGGGAAGTCCGCTCGACGTTGGCCTGCGGCTGGTGGCGACGGCGGGAATCGCGCTGCCCAGTTTCGTCGTGGCCGGCATTTGCATTCTGTTGTTCGTCTTTCTGATCCCGCTGTTTCCGGCGGCCGGTTGGGGCAGCCTTTCGCAGTTGGTGCTGCCGGCGTTTTGCCTGGGGGCGCCGTACGCGGCGGAGGTGGCGCGAATCTCGCGGACGAGCATGCTCGATGCGCTGTCGAACGATTACATCCGCACCGCGCGGGCGAAGGGGGTGAGCCGCGCCGGCGTGATCCTGGTGCATGGGCTGCGCAACTCGCTGTTGCCGGTGGTGTCGTTCCTCGGGCCGGCGGTGGCGGGGATTCTCACGGGGTCGCTGGTGGTGGAGACGATCTTTGCGATACCCGGGTTGGGGGTGTACTTCGTGAAAGCGGCGCTGCAACGCGATTGGACGCTGTCGATGGGCGTGGTTCTGCTGTACACGGCGGTGCTGTACGCGATGAACTTCGTGGTGGATTTGTCCTATGCGTATCTCGATCCGCGGGTGGAGTTGGAATAGGAATAGTCTCACGCAGAGACGCAGAGACCGCAGAGAACAAAACAGGAAGCCGTTACCAAGTAGATTCATCCATCCGAGCAACGAATGCTTTGCACATAAATTCCCAGTCTTCGCATTTCTCCGCGGTCTCTGCGTCTCTGCGTGAGACCTTTTGATGCTGCCATGCGTAACGCACCGGTTCCAGAGAGAGACATCAACGTAGGCAGCTCGCTCACGCGGGACGCCTGGCGGCGGTTGCGACGGGATTGGGTGGCGATGGTCGCGCTGATGACGCTGATCGCCGTCTCGCTGCTGGCGGCGCTGACGCCGTTGTTGCCGCTACAGCCGCCGGATCGGGTTCGCACCGATTTGCAGTTCGCGGAGCCTACGGGCTCGCCGTTGTGGCTGAACGACTTTGTGTTTGAACGCGCGCTTGTCGCGAAGACGCAAGCGGAGGTTGCGGCGCTACGAGTACAGATTCCCGCGCTCCGATCCGCTTACGTTCAGGCAGACGCGGATTACGAGCGGGCCGTAGACGCGCTAGGACGCGAGTTGTCGCCGTTGCAGCGAGCCGCTGAGCTCGAGCCGCACGAACATACCCGAAACGCCGCCTTCGACGCCCTCTTTCGCAAGCACTCGGAGGTTGAGGATACCATTCAGGCGCCCTACACGCAGGCGGGGTTTGCCGAGTTGGGGCCCGTGAGCCGCTGGATGGTTCGCGCGCGGCAGGCGACGTTCGGCGAGCGGCAACTCAATTCGCTCTGCGGGCGCGACCAATTGGGCCGCGATATTCTGTCGCGAATCTTCTGGGGCGCCCGCGTGTCGCTGATCGTCGGGCTGGTCGCGACGATGGTGTCGTTGGCGATCGGCGTCACCTACGGCGCCGTGGCAGGCTATTTCGGCGGTTGGCTCGATAACGCGATGATGCGCGTGGTCGACGTCCTCTACTCGATCCCCTTTATTTTCGTCGTGATCTTTATCATCACCGTGCTGAACGAGGACCGAATTGCGCAGCGAATGGCGTTTTACGGCATCGGCAAGATCACAGTGTTTTACCTGGTCGTGGGCGCGATTTATTGGCTCACGATGGCCCGGGTCGTACGCGGGCAGGTGATCTCGCTAAAGACGGAGCCGTTCGTCGAGGCGGCGCGGTCGGTGGGCGCGGGGAAGTGGCGGATCATCTTTCGGCACTTGTTGCCGAACGTATCGAGCGTGGTGCTGGTGTACCTGACGCTCACGATTCCGCGGGTGATGCTGTTCGAGGCGTTCCTGTCGTTCCTCGGTCTTGGCGTGGAGGCG
>JBGSYU010000007.1:0-3402 GCA_041750715.1 Lacipirellula sp. | reverse complement strand
CGGCGACGTGACGCTGGAAAGCGAGCTGGGCAAGGGCAGCGAGTTCACCGTGATTCTGCCCTGGAGCGTCTCCGAGCAGAACCGCATCGAGTCGCCGCTGGCGGACGAGCTTCGCCAACTCGCCAAAGCGCGAAGCGATGGACCGCTAGCCTCGACCAACGGCGCTCGCTCCGGGGATGACGACGATATTTGAACGATACCGACGCCAGGACTCTGGACTCACGAATGACCAAAACTTCCGAAGTGCAGCTTTACTCCGACGGCGCCTGTAGCGGCAATCCCGGCCCCGGCGGCTGGGCCTTCCTCTTGGTGCATCCGGCCACCGGCAAGAACCTGGAACGCTCCGGCGGCGAGCGGGAAACCACCAACAATCGCATGGAACTGCAGGCGGTCATCGAGGGGCTGTCGACGCTCAAGCGCCCCTCGCGCGTCGAACTGTTCACCGACAGCGTGTACGTCGGCAAGGGCATGAGCGAGTACATGCCCAAGTGGAAGGCCAACGGCTGGCGACGCAAGGAGGGAACGAAGTTCGTCGAGCTGAAGAACGAAGACCTGTGGCGCCGCCTCGACGAGCTGCTCGCAAAGCACAAGGTGAAGTACACCCGCGTGGCCGGGCACAGCGGACATCTCGAAAACGACCGCGTCGACGGACTCGCCGTGGCGGCATATCAGCAGTTTCTCGGGCGTTAATTTAGCCCCCGGTCAGTGACCGGGGGCTAAGTGAGCGGTCGCCGCCGCGATAGAATATCGCCATGGACGCCCCCTCCGGACCCCCGCCGACCCCTACGCGCACCGGCGACGCGAAGCAGCGGCTATCCACGCCCGTGGAATTCATCCGCGGGATCGGCCCCGGCCGGGCGGCGCTCTTGGAACGCCTCGACATCCGCACCGCCAGCCACCTGCTGTTCAATTTCCCGCGAGACTATCAAGACCTGTCCGACGAACGGACGATCGAGAATCTCGAAGAGGGTCGATCGCAAAGCGTCCGCGGCGTCGTGGCGGAGGTGGCCGCCACTTCCAGCGGTTTCGGCAAAAGCCGCGTGGCGGTCCTCCTGGCCGACGGCACGGGGCACCTTCGGGCAAGCTGGTTCAATCAACCGTTCATGCGCGAGCGCTTTCGCGAGGGCCAGCATCTGCTGCTCACGGCGGCGCCGAAGCTGCGCGGCCTGATGTGGGAAATGTCGCACCCGCAGATCACATTCCTGGCCGATGAAGAGGCGCCGCTGGAGACGAAGTTGCTGCCAGTGTACGCGCTCACCGACGGCTTGTCGCAATTCCACATGCGCAAGATTGTCCAAACGGCGGTCGAGGAGTTCGCCGGCGAGCTGGACGAGGTGTTTCCCGAGGCGCTGCTCAAGCGCTTTGGCCTGATGCCCTTGGTGAAAGCCGTAAGGGCCATTCATCACCCGGCCGACCGGGAGGAAATGGAGCAAGCGCGCCGGCGGTTCGTCTTCCAGGAGTTGTTCGTCCTGCAGCTCGCACTGTCGATCCGCCGCAGCGAGCAACGCGGCCTGAAGGCGTTCGCGCTCCCAGCTACCGCACGGATCGACGCGCGGATTCGCCGACTGCTGCCGCTCGAGTTGACCGAGAGCCAGAACGCCGCCATCGCGGAAATCGCCGCCGACATGGCCCTCGACCGGCCGATGAACCGCCTGCTGCAAGGGGACGTGGGGAGCGGCAAGACGATCGTGGCCCTGTACGCCATGCTCGCGTGCGTGGCTCACGGCCGGCAGGCGGTGCTGATGGCGCCGACTGAAATCCTGGCACAACAGCATGGCGAGACCTTAGCGAAACTCCTGGAAGCCAGCCGCGTCAAGTGGGCCCTACTCACCGGCGGCCTCTCAAAGTCCGATCGGGCGAGCCTGCTTCAGCAGGCGGGCGCGGGAGAGCTCAACCTCGTCATCGGCACGCACGCCGTGATCCACGAATCGGTAAAGTTCAAGGAACTAGGCCTGGTCGTGGTCGACGAGCAGCACAAGTTCGGCGTGCGTCAGCGCTCGGCCCTCCGCGAAGGGGACGTGGCGCCGCACTACCTCGTGATGACGGCTACGCCGATTCCCCGCACGCTCAGCATGACGCTGTTCGGCGATTTGGATTTCTCGACGCTCCGCACGATGCCCGCCGGGCGGCAGCCGGTGAACACCTATCTCGTAGAGCCGGACCAGGAGGCGAAGTGGTGGCACTTCGTCCGCGAGCGGCTGCGCGAAGGCCGGCAGGCGCTGGTGGTGGCGCCGTTGGTCGACGAATCGGAGAATGTCGCCGCGCCGAGCGTCGCGGAGGCGTTCGAGCAATTGAGCAACGGCGAACTGGAGGCGTTCCGTCTGGGCCTATTGCACGGGCGAATGTCATCCGCCGAAAAGCGGCAAGCGATGGCCGATTTCCGCAGCGGCGCCACGCAGGTGTTGGTCAGCACGACCGTCATCGAAGTCGGCGTCGACGTGCCCAACGCGACCGTGATGACCGTGGCCGGCGCCGATCGCTTCGGCCTGGCTCAGCTTCATCAACTGCGCGGCCGGGTGGGACGCGGCTCGCGCGCCGGCTTCTGCGGCGTGCTGGTAGGCGAGACCAACGACGCGGCCCGCGACCGGCTTGCCCTCTTCGCGAATTCGACCGACGGCTTCGCGCTCGCCGAGCTCGATTTCACCCTCCGCGGCCCAGGCGATTTGTTCGGCACCGAGCAGCACGGCTTGCCGCCGCTGCGAATCGCCAATCTGCAAACCGATCGCGAAGTGCTTGAGGAAGCCCGGCGCGAAGCCCAGTTGCTCGTCGCGGCCGACCCTGGCCTAAAACACGCCGACAACGCCCGCCTGCGCCAGCAAATGACGTCGCGTTACGGCGCGGCATTGGAACTGGGCGACGTCGGTTAACCCATTTAGCCCCCGGTCACTGACCGGGGGCTAAGTGACGGTTGACAATCACTCGCCGCTCAACTCCTTCGCCCGTCCGACCATCTCGACGAACTCCTTGCGATACCCATGCGGGTCGCGATTCTCACTCGCCGCCGCGGCAATCTCGGCGACGCCGGCGTACGTCGCGTCTCCCTTGAATTGCGAACTTCGCAACAGCATGCCGAAGCTCGCCACGGAAGACGCGAACTTAAAATCTTCCGTAGCCTTCGCGAAGCTCTGGCCGTTGTCGGTAATCGGGAATTCGAGCTTGGTGCTCTTATCGCCATCGGGGGCCTTATAGCGAATTTTCAGTGTCAGTAGTTCATCGCTAGCGTCCGCTTCGCTTGCCGTCTTCGCATCGGCGGCGTCTTTTGCGGCGCCCGCGGTCGCTGAAGCGACCTCGCCGTATTTTAGGTCGTCGACTTCCGTTGAATCGAACTTCACGCCCGCGGGCACAATCTCGTACAGCGCCGTCACCGTGTGCCCTGCGCCGATTTCGCCGGCGTCTTTTTTG
>JBGSYU010000006.1:0-3206 GCA_041750715.1 Lacipirellula sp. | reverse complement strand
GGCTTTAGCCGCTTCTTCGGCGGCCATCGCCGCGTCGTCGGGCGCCGGGGCCGGCGCGGCTGCCGCGGCGACAACGGCCAACACGGCGCCTTGCTCGATCCACTGCTTAATCAGCGCGATCTCCTCCGCGGGCAGCGGATCGGCGCCCTTGGGCATCCGCTTCTTGTCCTCGGCGGGCAGCGTGATTCGTTTAAACAGCTCGCTTTCATCCGGTTTCCCGGCGAGGAGCAGTTTGTCTTTTTTTGCGAACGCGAGAATCGCATCGGCCGTGTGCAGCTTCAACTTCCCCGCAGCCTTCTCTTCGCCGTGGCACTTGCCGCAGCGGGCGACGAAGATGGGCTGCACCTTCGTAACGAAGTCGACCTTCTCTTGCGCCCGCGCGACGGCGCCGGTGGAAAGCAGGCAGACGAAGGCGATGACGAAGGACTTTAGAATGCGATTCATGGTGTGACGCTCCCGTGGCAGCGAAGACGCTCGGCGAGGATGGTGAATGGAATAACGAAAGCCCCACAAGCATACCATCGCATGGGGAACCTCGATTGTAATCGAGGATCGGCGCCGAATACACCCAGGCGGACGCGCGTGATAGATAACCGAGCCATCTCGCCACCGCGAGTCGCCTCCGGAGACCTGGCTCGGAATCACTCCCGGCCAGGATGGCCGGGCTATTTGCGCGTCGTAAACCTCCCTCTCGCCGGTTTCGCGTATTTCCTCGCGGCCGCTCAAGCGGTACCTTGCAGCGGTCTCTAATCCCTCCCCTAGCCCCTCCCTTCAAGGGAGGGGAATGATCGCCGATGACGATCTTTTTGACAGTTCTAGTCACCGCCGCGGTCGCGGTCGTTGCCACGTTCATCGCTCAAAATTTCTTCTCGGTCGAGCGCAAGCTCGATTACCAGATCGCGCCCATCTCGCTGGCCGACGCCGCGTTCGAACGGTGCATGTCGCACCTGCTGGGGCCGCCGCTCGTGGACGGAAACCGCGTGGCGACGCTAGTCAATGGGGATCGCATTTTCCCCGCGATGCTGGAAGCGCTGCGAAAGGCTGAGCGGACCATCACGTTCGAGACGTACATCTATTGGTCCGGGAAGATCGGCCGCGAGTTATCGGAAGTCTTGGCGGACCGGGCGCGAGCCGGCGTGCGGGTACACGTTCTGCTCGACTGGGTCGGCAGCGCGCGGCTCGACGAAGACGCCGTCAATAAGATGATTGAGGCCGGCGTCGAGGTCGAAAAGTACCGGCCGCTGCGGTGGTACAACCTCTCGCGGGTGAACAGCCGCACGCATCGCAAGATCCTGGTGATCGACGGGCGCGTCGGGTTCATCGGCGGCGTGGGAATCGCCGACCAATGGCTGGGCGACGCCCAATCGCCCCGGCACTGGCGCGATACGCACTACCAGGTCGAGGGGCCGGTCGTCGCACATTTGCAAGCCGCGTTCATGGACAACTGGACGAAGACGCGGGCCGAGGTGCTTAACGAGGACCGCTACTTTCCAAAACTGGCGGAACGCGGGAGTCTGCAGGCCCAGGTCTTCAAGAGTTCGCCGCGCGAGGGCGGCGATAGCGCGCGGCTGATGTACCTGTTGTCGATCGCCGCGGCGCGGCAGCGGATCCTCATCGCCAACTCCTACTTTGTGCCCGACGACCTCTGCGTCGCCGCCCTCGTCGAGGCCCAACGCAAGGGCGTGCGCGTCGAGGTGATCGTGCCGGGCAAGCACATCGATACGCATGTCACCCGCCGCGCCGGGCGTTCGCGCTGGGGCAAGCTGCTAGCGTCCGGCGTCGCCATCTACGAGTATCAGCCGACGATGTTCCACTGCAAAGTGATGGTGGTCGACGACTGCTGGACGACGCTCGGCTCGACGAATTTCGACAATCGCTCGTTCCGGCTGAACGACGAAGCGAACCTCAACGTGCTCGACCGCAACTTCGCCAGCGAACAGGCGGACGTGTTCGAGCGGGATAAACGGCAGGCCCGGCAGATCACGTTCGAGGCATGGAAGGCCCGCCCCCTGCGGGAAAAATCGCTGGAAACGCTTGCCGGATTGGTCCGTTCGCAGGTTTAATTGGCCGCGAAACCCTTGGACCAGGGGGAAAATCCCCCTATTTTCTGCACGTTGGCAATCTGCGTAAACAAATTTCGTGGCGGCATGGCGTTTTGAGGCTCCCCTTCGCCGAAAGCTCGACTAGAATCTGAACTCTCCGGGCCAGGTTCACGCCGCGCTTACCCAGCCCGCCCCGCCGATTCCCGTCTTTACGCCCCTTCCGAATTCAGCCCGTTCACGCTGAGTTACAACGGTTACAAAGCACGTCCCCTAGCGCGTCGTGCAAGGAGTAACTGATGGCCGAGTTCACCGCTGCTAAAGCGGTCAGTGAAACGAGCGCCCCCGACGCGTTGGACGACTCCGCACTCGCCACGCGGGTCGTGAACCTCGTTCTCCATGCGCTGCGGAACTCGGACGAACTGTTGAACGAGCAGCGGCTCGCGGAGCTTGTGGCGAAGTACATCGGCGCGGTGAGGCAAGTCCGATCGCTCGAGCAGCGACACTCCCAGATGCGGCAATTCTTCTCGCCGAAGGTCGTCGAAGCGCTCGCCCGCAGCGGGGCGGCGGCGCTCGAACCGCGGCAAGGACCGGTGAGCGTCCTGTTCTGCGACGTGCGCGGCTTCTCCCGCAAAGTCGAAGAATCGAGCGACGATCTGCACGCCCTGCTAGCGCGAGTACGCGAAGCGCTCAGCGTGATGACGCGCAACATCCTCCAGCACGACGGGGTCATCGCCGACTTTCAGGGCGACGCCGCGCTCGGCTTTTGGGGCTGGCCCCACGCTTCGGAAGACTCCCCCGCCCTGGCATGTCGGGCGGCCCTTGCGATTCAACGAGAATTCGCCGTCGCCCGGCGCGATCCGTTTCACGATCTGCACGGCTTCCACGTGGGCATCGGCGTTTGTCACGGCGAGGCGATCACCGGTCGGATCGGCTCGGACGAGCAGATCAAGGTCGGCGTGTTCGGTCCGATCGTGAACCTGGCCTCGCGATTGCAGGATCTCACCAAGCAAGTGGGCGTGCCGATTCTCGTCGACGGCCCCACGGCCGACGCCGTCGCGGATTTTCTGCCGCCCAGCGTGGCCACCTGCCGGCGCGTGACGCGGCTGCGGCCGGCAGGCATCGCGACGCCGGTCGACGTGTTCGCCCTGTCCGGGGGCGGCGGCC
>JBGSYU010000005.1:0-10014 GCA_041750715.1 Lacipirellula sp. | reverse complement strand
CCCGACGGCCTGCGGATGCGCGACCTCAGCGAGCCCGCTAAGTGGCAGCTGGCTCGAGACGTCCGCGATGAGATCCTCCAGGGCTCCTACGATCCTGCGCCGCCCCGTGAGTGTCGCGTACCAAAGCGTCCCGGAAGCCCCCTCATGCGAAGTATTTGGGTGTCCAATTTGCGGGACCGAATGGTGGCACGCGCCACTGAGGTCCTCTTGCAGCCGCTGATCGAACCCGAAGGGGACCATTGGTCATTCTGCCGCCGGTTGCGGGGCAGGCGGCTGGCGCTGGCGGAGGTAGAACGGCTGGTAACGAGCCAACGGCGGAATGTAGTTATTAGCGAGGACTTGAAAGACGCCTTCGACAACGTGCCCCGTGCCAGGTTGATGCAGATCCTCCGGAGGATAATTCCCAATGATCGTCTTTGCGACCTGATCGAACGACTTGTCCGCCGGCCCGGTGGTCGCGGCATCCTGCAGGGCTCGGCACTGTCACCGCAGATGCTCAACGTCTACGTGGATCACGCGGTGCATCGTCCGTGGCGCAGGCTTCACGGCGACGTCCCGCTCGTGCGGTATATGGATGACTTCCTGGCGATCTGCCGTGAAGAAGACCATATCGCGACGCTCTACGAAGACCTGAGCCGCCTTTTTCGAAACGCCGGTTTTCAGGCCAAGTATGGTCGAGAGCACGCTGTTCGCAACCTCCGCCGTCAATCATTGGCATGGCTGGGCTACGCGGTCCGGCTCGGCGACGAGGGCCTCGTGGTTACCTCGTCGTTCTTCTGTCCAGAAACTCCCGAGCAGGCAACGCAGAACTATCAGCAGCTCGTGGCCGACTTCGCTCAGCTGCACGAACAACCGCAGGGTTGGTTGCGCGCCGCGGCGTCAGCGCGCAATAAGCTAGCGGAAATGGCCCCCACACTGCCTTTCGTCGACGCGAAGCGCGTTGTCGGCGAGCTCGTGACGGCCGCCGCGACAGCCCGCTTCGACCTCGATGCTGAGGGTCTACTCAGTGACTGGCGGGCAGCCTATTTGAAGTGGCAAGATACGAAAGCCAATCTAGATCGCGAGCTCTCGCGCGCGCTGTGCGGCGCCCCTAATAGCGTCAGTACGATGGACACAAACTGGACCGGCGAGTGTCCCTTTCAGTGGGATCCCGTTCGGTCTCGGCGGACCTCTCAGGGCGTTATACGCAATCGGCGACCGGCGCGAGCGCTACGGTAGTCACCCACGCGACGGATCCTCAATGCCTGAAACACTGGCCTCGAAACTGCGTGGGTCGCGCCGCAGGGCGCTGTTTATGCCATCATGCGGAGGGATTGGCGGTGGCGTGACGGAATCAGACCCAGGGGAGCCGAGGGTGCGACCGAAAACCGAGGCCGCAGTCACCCCCGCGTTGGTTGCAGCTCGCTGTAGCGATCCGGCTACGTCGACTCCGTTGCATCGGCACGGAAAACTGGTTCGAGGCGCGACCGCAGCGCGCGCAGGGCGACGAACAGCTTTCCAAACGGTCGAACGGCATAGACGTCAGCCAAGTCGTCGGTCTTCACTGGCTGGCCATGGCAGGTGAACAAGCCCTGAATCTCACCGTCCGCAATTTCGCGGATCATCGTGGCCGCGGTCTTGCGCACCATCTTGAAGGGCCGTTTCGCAAAGTCTTTGTGGCCAGCTTCCTGAATACGCGCGATCAGGCTCGCAAAGCGATTGGCGATCTGCTGATTGGCGTTACCCGACTTCGTGGCCAAGTCGTACGGCTTTCCCTGACGGTTCAAGAGCACGCGCGCCTGGGGACCGAAGTCGGGTTGCGATCGGCGTCGCTCCAGGGCGGCGTGGAGCGCGTGTTCGGTTTCGGAAAAGAGAATCCACTCGCCGTAGACGCCCGTCTTCCGGCGATATCGCCGCACAAAGGAGTCGCGGTCTGTGGACGCGAACCCCAGCAGCTCCTGATGCTTTATCGAGTGCGCCGTCTCAAGAAACAGCTCGCCTGCCATGAGCGAGGCGATTTCCGCTTGTCCGAAGTGACAGTTAAGGCTCAACGCCAGAAACGTCCGCTCGAGGGGCGTCGCATGGCGGTAGAGGAGCGCCAGCTCCTCCAGCGTAAACAGATCGTCGGCGGCCACTTGGGGCAGGCGGTCTCCGTCGACTGCGTCGACGCGCAGCTTGACGTCTTCAAAATTGTCGGGCCGCCGCCAAGCGTAGTCCTCGCTGCGGTGCAGCCACTTGAAGAAGGCCTTGAGCGTCTTGATGTAGTTCTCCGCCGACACTTTCGTGACAGGTCGGGAAGAGCCCGTACCACGCGACAGCGGGCGCCTGCGCCAGTAGCGAATGAGCTCCTCAATGGCCGCGAATTGCAGGTCCGCCAACGGGCGGTCGGGGTGGCGATTAAGAAGAGTGACGACGCGCCGCATTTGCGTGCGTCCCCACGGAGTAACCGTGCCGGCGGCATTGACGTATTCCTGTTCGACCCAGTCGCTGTAGCTCCGCAGCCCATCATGCAATGTTGGTCCGGCGACTTCTGAAGGGCGCTCAAGGATCTTCGAGTGGCGTTCCGACATCTTAAAATCGCCGCGCTGAACGTAGTTAGTCCAACGGCTCAAGCTGACGCCCCCAGACCACAGGAGCCGACCTCGTCGATACGCCTCGTCGTCAGCCGGCTCGACGCAAACGTCCTTAAGCGTGCTTCTGAGATCAGCGATACGCGCGACATACTCGGCGAAGGCCTCGCCGCCGCTAATTGCCGTGCGGAGCAGGGCCCTCCCGGTGGCTGCGGCCTCCTTCGCGGCTGCCAGCGCTACGTCCGACCAGGCCGCAGCGCCCCCCTGCCCTTCCAGCTGATCCCACAGCCGGCGGATGACCTCGTCGCGTCGCATCGCTTCCTTGCGATTGGCGCCTAAGCGAAATTTGACCTGCGTCCGCTTACCGGTGCGGCTGACTGTCCACCCGATCTGGCGGACGTATTGGCCGTCGGCCGACAAGCGCCACGCGGTGCGTGCACGAGATGGCATGAGCGTCGATCCCCTACTGCTAAGCGGGCTTGGCGAACGGCCCAGCGGATCCTTATCGGACAAAACGCGGACCCTTATCGGACATTTGTCCGATAAGCGAAATTCAGCCTGCGATCGAGATTCAGCATACTAGCCGAATCTGCCGAGAAATAGGGCCCTAAAGCGCAGCATCGGGGACGCAAAGAAAGTGGAGCCAAGGGGGCTCGAACCCCTAACCTCTGCCTTGCAAAGGCAGCGCTCTCCCAATTGAGCTATGGCCCCGCGTGCTACGGCCCCGAGGGTGAACGGCACGCAGTTCGCACGCGGGGAGCCCTTGATTCTACTTGCGAACGCGGGGAATGCAAAGCGGATGCGGTAGCGCCCGGCGACGCCGGTCGAGCGAACCTGTGCAGGAATCGCCAACTTGCACTGGCGCGGAACCATGCTCGATCGCAATTCGCATCAGGTCTTGCACGCGACCGTTGAGTTTAGGGCTGGTCTCTTCAATACTCTATGCCGTGAAGACGTTTGCGGGCGTCGTGAGGAACTGCAATGGGGATCCCGAACCCAGCCGACCGAGAATGGCCAAACTCCGATCAGCTTGGCCAGCCAGCGGCCGACAAGTTATTCGATGCGGACGCCGCGCTGCGGCGTCTCGACGGCGACGTCGAGCTATTTGGGACGCTCATCGCGATCTTTCAAGAAGATAGCGCTGCGCTGCTCTCGGAGCTGTCAACGGGATTCGATACCAACAATCTGCCGCAAATGGAGCGGGCGGCGCATAGCTTGAAGGGGCTGGCCTGCAATTTTAACGCCCATCGCGCGATGCAGGTCGCGGCGAGCGTCGAGGAGATGGCGCGGACGCGCGCCACCGACGGGCTGTCGCGAGGCGTCCGAGAACTAGGCGTTCAGCTTGAAAAACTGCGGCATGCCCTGGCGCAGTGGAAGGCCGGGTGAAGCAACCGGCCGGAAGGGATGGTCCCACGACTGAGAGCGGCACGGCACGGCATTCGCAGTATGATCGAGCTTAACGTTTTCCTCAAACAATCAAGGAGCTGCAATGTCTCTCGATACCTTGGAAGATGCTTTCTACGACGAGCTTTGCGACGTCTATCACGCCGAGAAGCAACTGGTTAAAGCCCTGCCAAAGATGGCTAAGAAGGCAGCCTCGAAGTCATTGAAAGCGGCGTTTCTCGCGCACCTCGAAGAGACCGAAGGGCACGTCGCTCGCGTGGAAGAAGCGTTTGGGGATACCGGCAAGGCGCCCAAAGCCAAGAAGTGCGAAGCGATGGCCGGCCTCATCAAAGAAGCGTCGGAAATGATGGCCGAGGAGGCGGAGCCCGAGGTGATGGACGCGGTGCTGATTAGCTGCGCTCAAAAGGTCGAGCACTACGAAATCGCAACCTACGGCACGCTGTGCACCTGGGCCGGCGCGCTGAGCTACAAGACGGCGAAGACCGCGTTGGGCGCCAACCTCGACGAAGAGGAAAAAGCTGATAAGAAGCTGACTTCAATCAGCAAAACGGTAAACCGTATGGCAAATGCGTAAGCGCATTTACGAGTCCGTTGCAGATTGCAGCAAAGCGGCCCGCCGAACTTCCGGCGGGCCGCTGCCGTTTGCACGGATTGGGCGGCGAGTCCGTCATTTTGACACACCGCCCCCCGATGGATGGGTCGTATAAAAAGTGGTACGCTGCATCACTTCGTCAGCAAAACATAGGATGCGTATCCTCTTCTCCAACGCGGGTAAACCATGGCCAAACAGAATCCAAAATCGGGAACTGAAAGCGGCGTCCAGGAAACGACGGGCAACGGCGGCGAACTCCATCAGGTCGCGACCGACGCGGCAGCGTGGTTGACGACCAATCAAGGCCTCGCCGTGGGCGACGACCAAAATTCGCTCAAAGCGGGAGACCGCGGACCTACGCTGCTGGAGGATTTCCATCTCCGCGAAAAGATCACGCACTTCGACCACGAGCGAATTCCGGAGCGCGTGGTGCATGCCCGCGGTTATGGAGCCCACGGCGTGTTTCAAGCGTACGAGGGCAACGACGACCTGACCGCCGCCGGTTTCTTGACGGACTCCGCGGTCGAGACGCCGGTGTTCACGCGCTTCTCGACGGTCGCGGGCAGCGAAGGCTCGGCCGACTTGGCGCGCGACGTACGCGGGTTCGCCGTGAAGTTTTACACGGCGCAAGGAAACTACGATCTGGTGGGGAACAACATCCCGGTGTTCTTCATCCAGGACGCCATGAAGTTTCCCGATCTCATCCACGCGGTGAAGCCGGAGCCCGATCGCGGGTTTCCTCAGGCGGCGTCGGCGCACGACACGTTCTGGGATTTCGTCTCGCTGACGCCCGAAAGCATGCACATGCTGATGTGGGTGATGTCCGACCGCGCCCTACCGCGCTCGTTCCGCATGATGCAGGGGTTCGGGGTCAACACGTATCGCATGGTGAATGCCGAGGGGAAGTCGATGCTGGTGAAGTTTCACTGGCGGCCGACGCTCGGCGCATTCTCGCTCATTTGGGATGAAGCGGTCGTGCTTAACGGCGCCGACCCCGATTTTCATCGCCGCGACATGTACGATGCGATCGAGGCGGGCGATTTTCCCGAATACGAGTTATCGGTCCAAGCCTTCGACGAGGACCAGGCGGCCAGCTTCGAGTTCGACGTGCTCGACGCCACCAAGCTGGTGCCCGAGGAGCTCGTGCCGCTGCGACCGCTGGGGAAAATGACGCTCAACCGCAACGCGGCGAACTTTTTCGCCGAGACCGAGCAGGTCGCTTTCTGCCCGGCGAACCTGGTTCCCGGCATCGAGTTTAGCGAAGATCCGCTGCTGCAAGGGCGGCTGTTTTCGTATCTCGACACGCAGCTTTCGCGCTTGGGCGGCACGAACTTTCAAGAAATCCCGATCAATGCGCCGAAGTGCCCGTGGCAGAATCTGCAGCGGGACGGGCACATGCGGATGCGCGTCGATCCGTCGCGCGTGGCGTACGAGCCCAACTCGCTCGATATGGCCGGACCGCGCGAGGCGGGCGCCGCGGGTTTCAACTCGCTGCCCCTGCCTATGGAGGGCAAGAAATTGCGGCAGCGGCCGGAGAGCTTTGCGGATCACTACACCCAGGCGCACCTGTTTTATAAGTCGATGACGGAGCCGGAACAGCGCCACATCGCCGGCGGCTTCGCATTCGAGCTGGCAAAAGTGCAGGAAAATAAAATCCGCCTGCGGATGTTGGGCCACTTACAACTTATCGACGAGAAGCTGGCCGCGAAGGTCGCCGAAAAGCTCGGCTTGGAAGGCCAGGCCGACAAGATCAAGCCGGCCGTTGCGCCCAATCGCAACGTGAAGCCGTCGCCGGCGCTCAGCCAGTATACGAACTCCCCTGCTACGATCGCCGGTCGCAAGATCGGCGTCTTGGTGACCGACGGAGTCGATGGCAAGCTGTTGGAGGCGCTGACGAAGAAAGCCAAGAGCGAAAAAGCAAAGGTTGAAATCGTGGCGCTGAACGTCGGCGGCGTGACTGCCGCCGATGGCCGCCGCGTTGCCGCCCACCATGCGTTGGAAGGCGCGCCCTCCGCGGTGTTCGACGCCGTGGTGCTCGCTCCCTCCGCCAGCGGTGTGAAGCAGCTTTTGAGTCAGGCGGCCGCCGTCGATTGGCTCCGCATGGCGTTCGGTCACCTGAAAGCGATCGGCTACACGCCGGACGCGCTGCCGCTGTTCGCCGCGGCTGTGATCGACCCGGCGTCGGACGCGGGCGTGGTGGCCATCAACGGCGGCAAGGTGGATCCGTTCATCGACGCGGCGAAGAAGCACCGCATTTGGGACCGCGAGCCGAAGGTAAGGTCGTAACGACTGTAGTCGGGGTCTGCGACCCCGCCGCCCTTGGGTCATCGCCGGCCCCATAGAGGCCAGCTACGTGTTACCACAGGTATTCGACGCGCGCCGTCAGCCCGTCGAACATGATCGTATCGCTAATGTCCGAGTAATTGCCGGTCTGGACGGCGGGGATGAAGTCGGCGGTAGTGACTGCGTTGAACCGGTACGACTGGGTGTAGCCGGCGGCGGAGCGCCAGCGCTTGCGGGGGCCGCTCCAGGCGAGGCCGAGCTCGTAGTCACCCGGCGCCGCAACAAGGTCGGGCGGAAGGTCTGGCGGCAGCAAGTGCGCTTCTCCCGCGATTGGCTCGTCGCGAGATCGGCGCTCCGCACTCCGCTGGTCGACTGCTGGTGGTCATGATCAATGCCGCGCTTAGCGCAAGCCGAGCTTCCGTTTGACTTCTGCCAACGGAATCGACTTCTTCTTCGCTTCAGCGTGTTTGGCCTTGCGAAGCTCCAGCACGTCTTCGGCGTCGGCCAGCCGCTCCTGCAGCGCGAGAAACTCCTCGTACGGCAGGATGGCAAATTCTTTCTTACCGTTCTTCTCAAGGATTTCCGCATGCAGTTTCAACATACCTACCCCCGCCGTTAGCGATACGCATCCTTCCGATGTAGGATGCGATACAGGATGACCTGGTTTCCTTCGACCTCGAACAAAGCTCGATAGTCGCCCACACGCAATCGATACTCCGGGGTAAAGCTCGTCAGGCGCTTCACGTCGCCGGCCAGATCCTCAGCCAGCCCTTCTATTTTAGCAACAATCCGGCGCTGAGTGGTCTTCGGCAAGGCTTGCAGGTCCTTCAGCGCTCGCGGCTTAAGCTCGATCTCGTATGTCATGCCGCGATCCCCGACGAAAGGTCTCCGCTCTCTCATCTGCTACCGTAGGGCGTGGCTCATTATAAAAACCGGCTATTCGATTGCTAGTGTTCGCTTCCAGTTTCGCAGGGTAGGTGCATTGCACCCACTCGCGGCGTGCGGCATTTGGGGTGTTCGTGATAGGACGCGTTTTGGTTATGAACGGGTAAAGGTGGGTGCGAGCACAGCACCCTACTGTCGGCTTAGGGCGTCGTCGCCCGGTGAAATCCCTCCCCTAATTGCTGCGCAAGGACTACCGCCCTGCGCTCGGGCGACTTCGGGTCGCCCGTGCTCGGTTGCTCCCTCCCTTCGAGGGAGGGGGATTTGGAGGCTACCAGAGGTGTTCAACCCGCGCCGTTAGCCCGTCGAACATAATGGTGTCGCTGATGTCCGAGTAGTTGCCGGACTGCACCGCGGGGATGAACTCGGCGGTGGTCACTGCGTTGAACCAGTAGGACTGGGTGTAGCCGGCGGCGAAGCGCCAGCGCTTGCGGGGACCGCTCCAGGCGAGGCCGAGCTCGTAGTCGAAGAGGGTCATGATGCGATTGTCTTCGAAGTTGGCGGCAGCGAGCTGGGCGCCGGTCGTTGCATTGCGGAAGCTGTAGTTGGCGTGGACGCGCCCCGTCAGCGGTGAGACGCTGGAGCGGGCGTAGATCGAGAAGCCGCGGTTGCCGAGCAGCCGGCCGCCGTCGAGGGTGAGGCGGGGGCCGCCGCCGTCGAAGTCGATGTTCGTGGCGACGGCGAGCTCGTTGTTGGGCGGGATGATGGACGGGCCGCTCTGGCTGAACTCTTGTTCGAGGTGGGCGTAGCGGAGGCCCAGGCCGCCGTTGACCCAGTGACGGGGGCCTTGCAGCAGCCGGCTGCGGTACTCGGCCTCGGCGGTGTAGAAACTGATCTCGCTGGCGGACGTGACGCTCGTGAGGAAGCCGGGCGCGGGCACTGTCACGAACGAGGCGACGGCGCCGCCGACCGGGGCGGCGAGCGTGCTGCCGGCGTCGCTTTCGAACCATGAGCCGGAGGCGGCGAGACTATTGGTGGGGCTGACGGCAAAATCGCCGCCGACGCGCACGCCGGGTTCGTAGTCGTAGTCGTTGATGGCGAGCCCGCCGGCGGGTTGGCCCAGCGCGCCGACTTGCTGAGCGTGAACGAAGTCTTCGTGCGGGCGGAGGTACAGGAACTCGCCGAAGAGGGAAAAGGCGATGGGCAGCGGCTGCTGGACTGCCTGCGAAACGACGGGCGAACAGGGAACGAAGGGAACGCAAGCGCCGTAGGGTTCGGCGCCGGTGATCATCTGTGGTTGGAAGGGCAACCCCATCGACGGGCCGGACTCGACGATCGAGGGTTGCATCAGCTTGGGCGTCTGCTGGATGATGACGGGGTCGTTGGCCTGGACCTCTTGGAATTGATCGAGGTGGATGGCGCCGTCGGCGCCGACCATCAGCGATTGCGCGACGGCAGTCGCTGGCAAGTGGGCCATGGCAGCCAGCGCGGCGAGCGCCGCGATTGATCGAAAGTTCGATTTCATGATGGCCCGGACGAGAAGGTTTTTCGGAACTGGAACGGCGCGCGGCAGGGCTGCGACGCAGTATTTCCAGGTCGTTAGATAGAACTGATGCAAGTTTTCGTCAATATCGCCGAACGCCTGGCCGCTGCCTGGCCGCCCCCGTGCTGGCGCGACGTGCATGTGATGGTCGCAGTCTCTGGAGGGGCCGATAGCATGGCGCTGCTGCGTGCGCTACTCGAATTAAAGCAGCGAGCCGGCGGCGCCGGCCGGATGCACGCGGGGCATGTGAATCACCAGCTTCGCGGCGACGCTTCGTTGGCCGATGAAGAGTGGCTTCGCCAGCAGTGCAGGCGGCTAGATGTGCCGCTGTCGATGGAGCGAGTCGACACGGCAGCCCTGGCGGCGGAGCAGGGCGACGGGCTGGAAGCGGCCGCCCGCGAAGCACGCTATCGCCTGCTGACAGCGGCGGCTGAGTCAATCGGGGCGCGATTCATCGCCACCGCGCATACGCGCGACGACAACGTGGAAACGGTGTTGTTGCGCTTGCTCCGCGGCACAGGAATGCGCGGCTTGGCAGGAATTCCGGCGACGCGACCGCTGTCGCCGATCGTGGCGCTGGTGCGACCGATGCTGGCGTGCCGTCGGGCGGAGGTTTTGGAGTACCTGGCGGCGATTGGGCAGGACTATCGCGAAGATGCAACCAATGGGGAACGCCGGTTTGCTCGAAATCGCGTGCGGCATGAGTTGCTGCCGATGCTTCGGGAGAAGTTTAACGCCGACGTTGATGCCGCGGTGCTGCG
>JBGSYU010000004.1:0-6680 GCA_041750715.1 Lacipirellula sp. | reverse complement strand
ACAGCCGGCGAGAATTCATCTGATCAACCCCGCCGCGGCGATGGTCGATCCAGAGGCTGCGGGGTTGCAGCAGGCGATTTATTTGGAAGCGACGGACCGCTAGCGCTTAGGCGGCTTCGACGTGTTCAGCGGCGCTGTATTCAATAATACCGCGGCGCGAATGAGCGACTTGAGCGCCTTCTCATCAATCTTGTCGCCCTCATGGAAATCGATGGCGCGCCTGGTGGCGCCTTCGAGGCTGGAGTTGAAGAGGCCTGAAGGGTCCTTGAGCGAGGCGCCCTTGGCGAAGGTCATCTTCACGTTGTCCTTGTAGGTCTCACCGGTGCAGATGATGCCGGCGTGCGACCATACCGGAACCCCAAGCATCGAGTTCGATGGCTTTCTCCATTTCACTTCCTCGACAATTTCGGGATCTGCGTCGCGGATGAGCTTTCGGAGCCGAGCGAGCGTCTTGCCGCGCCAATCGTTCAGCTCCTCGATTCTCGCATCGATCTGCTGAGAGGGAGAGTCTGCTCCTTTTCCTTCCATCGAGCCGCTCTTCGTCTTCTTCATGGTGGTTGTCGCTTTCTTCATGGCTGTTGGTCGCTCGGCGCGTCACTTGAGTATCGCTGGTCAGCACTTGGTACGCGGCGCCGGCTCTTCGGCCCCAGTGGGGCCGCGGATTGTAGCCACGGGTGGAGCGCAGCGGAACCCGTTGGCGCATTCGCGTTTTGTGCGTTTCTGCCCCGGAGGGGCAGAGGATTCGCATCGAGATACCTTCGCCCCTTTGGGGCAAATGGCCGCTACAGCAGTGAAATCTACCGGTTCGCCCGATACCCCTTCCTTCGATATGATGGCCTCATGGACCTCCAGCCCGTCACCTCTTTTCCCATCGAAGTTGTCGAGAAACTCAAGACGTACGTCTACCGCCTCATCGACCCGCGGAACGGTGAGACGTTCTACGTTGGTAAGGGCAAAGGCAACCGCGTCTTCGCGCATATTCATGGCGAGCAAGGAATTGAGGGCGACGACCTCGACAATAAGATAATGCGCATCCGCCAGATTCGCCTCGCCGGGTTTGTGGTTGCCCACGTCATCCATCGGCACGGCATGGACGACACGACCGCGTTCGAAGTGGAGTCCGCGCTGATGGATGCTTACTCAAGCCTAACCAACGAGGCGGGCGGCGTCGGTGGTAACGAGTTTGGCGCAATGCACGCCTTGGAAATTATCCGTAAGTATGCGGCCGAGCCCGCCGTCTTCCGGCACGATGTGATCCTCATCAACATAAATCGTAGCGCACTCGCCGAATCTTCACTCTATGAAGCGACGCGTTACGCGTGGAAGGTCAGCCCGGCGAAGGCATGTAAGGCCGAGGCGGTGCTTGCCACCGTCCAGGGGATTATCAAAGGAGCGTTCATCGCCCACGAATGGCTGGAGGCGACGGCCGCCAACTTCCCTGGTCGCCAAGAGGTGCCGGGACGGTACGGCTTCAAAGGAATTGACGCCCCGGGCGAGATGCAGCGCCTCTACGTCGGCAAACGCGTCCCGGACGAGTACCGCAAGCGGGGCGCCTCTAACCCCATCAAGTACGCCTACAAGCAATGAGTCAGTGGGGTGCGGACCCATTCTTAGTTGGCTACTCGCCTCGCACTAGCCACATCACATGCGTTCGCCGGGCAATTGGCTGGCTTGCTTCACCCAAGCGGCGAACTGCGCTTCGTCAAGCTGGTCGTCCTCGCGGACGTCGAGGTAGCGCACTTCCTTTTGCTTAGACTCGCCGGGGGGGACGGGACGCAGCGACGCGCCGCGGAAGAAAGCCACCTTGACGTACTTTGTGAAGACATGAATGCCGAGGAACCACCCCTGGCCCTCGATGCCGTACAGCGGCGAGTTCCATTTGACCGCCTTGTGAACGCCGGGGACGGCCCGCTCGATGATCGCGTCGAGGCGGCGCCCGACATCGCGTTTCCAGCCCGGCATGGCCGCGATGTAGGCCTGCACGGGGTCGTCGCCGTCGGCTTTGGCGATCTGCGGGTTGCCGCCGGAAAGGAGTTTCACCGGCAGCGCCGCGTCTGGCTTAGCGGTTTGGTTGGCGACTTTTGGCGGCTTCTTGGGGGCTTGTTTGGCCATTGGGTTTGCTCTAGGACGGGGGTGACTAGCAAACTGGCGCGTAGCGCGCTCGGCTACCGCCTCGCGGCTAACGGGTGGTCCTCGGCTACTCGTCTTTTCCCAGGATGCGGAGCGTGCGGGTGTCGGCGTTGATTTCTACTTGGGCGCCCAACGGGACGGTGGCGTTTTGGCGGTGGTGGCCGATGGGGAAATTCATCAGCACGGGGATGCCGGCGTTTTCGAAATACTGTTGTAACACGCCGTTGGTGTCGAAGCGGGCGTCTTCGGTGAGTTTGTCTTCGCGGACGAATTCGGTGGTGAACTGGCCGAGGATGGCGCCGCGGATTTGCTCGAGCTTGCCGGCGAGTTTCAGTTGTGCGAGCATGCGGTCGATGCGGTAGGGGGCTTCGTTGACGTCTTCGATCATGAGAATGGCGTCTCGGCAGTCGATGGCGTAGGGGGTGCCTTCCAGGGCAGAAATGAGGGAGAGATTGCCGCCGACGAGGCGGCCGGCGGCTTTGCCGGAGCCGAAGGAGGCTACTTGGGCGACGTCTTTTGGGACGGTGAGCGTGTACCCGGGCTGCGCGACTGCCGAAGCGGACTCGCCGGACTCTAAGGCTTGAAACAACGACTTTTTGGAAAAGTCGGTAGGGCCTTCTTTGGTTCCCAGGCCGGAGGAGGGGCCGGGGCCGTGGTAGCAGACGAGGCCCGCCTGGCGGTTCAGGGCGGCGTGCAGGGCGGTGACGTCGCTGTAACCCAAGAGAATCTTGGGGTGGGCGCGGATTTTTTCGTAGTCGAGCTGGTCGAGAATGCGCATGCAACCGTACCCGCCGCGCGTGCAGAAAATGGCGTCGACTTCATCGTCGAGGAAGGCTTCCATAAGCTCAGCGGTACGGCGCTCGTCCGTGCCGGCGAGATAGCCTTCGACGGCGAACATGTCGTCGCGCATTTTCACTTTGTAGCCGCGTTCTTCGAGGCGCTGTTTGGCGAGGGTTACGTCTTCCAGTTTTGTATTGCCGGCGGGGGCGACGAACGCGATGGTGTCGCCGGGGCGGAGGGGCTTGGGTTGGAGCATCTCCGGGCGCTGGGCCGCTAAGCCGCAAGCGGCGGGGAGGGTCGCCAGTAATACGAACAACGGCGACTGCCTGCCAGTGCTAGTTCTCATCTGATTCATCGCCTTTGCAGCGGACCAAGAAGCCAAATACGAAGAACTAACCACGACGACACGACGAACACGACGAACACGACGTAAGACTTCCAAATCCCAACCTCTTTCGTCGTGTCCGTCGTGTCGTCGTGGTGAAATTCTTTGCGAAGAATTCGACGTTCATACGTTAAACAGAAAGTGACAAACGTCGCTGTCTTGCATGACGTAGGTTTTGCCTTCGACGCGGAGCTTGCCGGCTTCGCGGATCGCTTTTTCGGTTTTGTATTGGTCGAGGTCGTCGACCGAGTACGTTTCACAGCGGATGAAGCCGCGTTCGAAGTCGGTGTGGATGACGCCGGCGGCTTGGGGGGCGGTGGCGCCGACGGGGATCGTCCAGGCGCGGATTTCTTTTTCGCCGGCGGTGAAGTAGCTTTGCAACCCTAGCAGCTTGTAGGCGGCGCGGGCGAGCGCGGCCAGCGCGGGTTCGGCCAAGCCCATGCTTTCGAGCATTTCGTGGCGCTCGGCTTCGTCGAGTTCGACCAGTTCCGCTTCGAGGCGGGCGCAGACGGGGACGACGGAGCCGGCTTCGTCGGCGGCGCGCTGGCGCAGTCGCTTCACATGCACGCCCTCGCCGGCGAGGTCGTCCTCGTTCACGTTCGCCACGTAAAGCACAGGCTTGGCCGTCATCAGTTGCAACTCGGTCAGGATCTTCGCTCGGGCTTCGTCTTGGTAGACCAGGCCGCGGACCGGCTTGCCGGCGGCGAGCAGCGCGCTCGCCTCTTCGAGAATCTCGACGCGCTGCTTGGCGTCCTTGTCGCCGGTGCGGGCCGTGCGGCGGGCGCGGTCGAGCATCGACTCGGTCGACTGGAGGTCGGCGAGCATCAGCTCGGTGTCGATGGTCTCTACGTCGCGGATGGGGTCGACGCTGCCTTCTACGTGGACCACGTCTACGTCTTCGAAGCAGCGGACGACATGCAGGATGGCGTCGACGGTGCGGATGTGGGAAAGGAACTGGTTGCCCAGGCCCTCGCCCTCGCTGGCGCCGCGGACGATACCCGCAATGTCCACCAGGCGGAGCATGGCGGGGATGATTTTCTGCGTTTTGATGTGCTTTTCAATACGCGCGAGGCGCGGGTCGGGCACGGCGACGGCGCCGACGTTCGGCTCGATCGTGCAGAACGGATAGTTTTCGCTGGCGATGCCGGCGGCGGTGAGCGCGTTGAACAGCGTGCTCTTGCCGACGTTCGGGAGGCCGACGATACCTGCATCCATGGGGAGCTGGGGGCTGGGGACTGGGGGCTGGAGATTCCGAAGGGGGAATTCTAGTCGAGGGGCGGGGGGCGTGACAGGTCGTGGTGCGTTGGGTTGCGGGCACACACGCTCCGCTACCGCGTCGCGGCTAACGGGAGAGGTGTGTGGGGTTGGAGTTTCTTGCGTGGTCAGGAACGGCGAAAACGGCAATAATGGGCAGGAGTTGGGTGCGCAAGGGGGCTATCTGCGAGGGGCTAGATTCTTCGCTGCGCTCAGAATGACGATCCTTTTGGACGCGAGGTTTTCACATGGACCGATGGATATGGTGTTTGGTCGTTTTGGCGGCCGGTGCGATGGGGCTTGGATCGCCCCGCGTGCAGGCTGAGGGCAATGGGCAGGAAGAGCTCGACGAGGCTCTGCGGGTCAAGGTGACGGCGGAGAACCTGCGGGATTTGAATGAAGTGGTCGAGCTATTGGAAAAGGCGATCAACGAAGGACTCGACGTTGAGAATTCCGATTTCGCGGAGCAGTTGCTCGTGGAGTCCCTCATGGAGCGGGCCGCCCAACTTTCGGCCGTGGTGCAGAGCGTGCCGGTGCGGAAGCTCGCCGACCCGCAAATGCAGCAGGTGCGCT
Organism: Lacipirellula sp.; assembly: GCA_041750715.1. Lineage (GTDB taxonomy): Bacteria > Planctomycetota > Planctomycetia > Pirellulales > Lacipirellulaceae > Lacipirellula. The sequence continues at coordinate 1,558 of JBGSYU010000004.1, read as the reverse complement.
CCCTGGCGGTGACCGATCTGAAGCGGGTGATGGAATACGATAGCGCACCGCCGCAGGCGAAGGTGCTGCTGGCACAACTGATGGCGCTGCCGGGGGGCGATCGGCCGGCGGCGCTGGAGCTGCTGAACGAATTATTCGACGGCGAATCGCTGGAGAAGCTGCCCGCGAAGATGCAAGCCGAGGCCCTGTCGGTGCGGGCTTCGCTGCAGACCGACCCGGAGAAGGCGCGGGCCGACTTCGACGCGGCGATTGCGCTGGAGCCCAGCGAGGCGGAGCATTTGATGGCACGAGCCGATTTCTTTCGGCGAGAGGGGAAGCTTGACGAGGCGGTGGCCGACATCGAAGCGGTGGTGGAGAAGAACCCCGACGCAGCCGCGGCGTTTCTGGTAAAGGCGCAGATCGAGCGCGAGCAAAACAACCTGAACGAGGCGCTGGCCAGCCTGAATAAAGCGACCGAGTTGGCGCCGGCGGCGCCGGAGCCTTTTCAGGAGCGCGGCGAGATTTATCGCGTGCAGGGTGAAACGGCAAAGGCGATCGAGCAATTCAATCGCGTGTTGCAGATGCACCCGGGGTTCTTACTAACGTTGGTTCATCGGGCCGAGGCGTATCTTGCCAACGAGCAATACGACGAAGCGCTGGTCGACATCGAGGCGGTCCTGAAGGACAACCCCACGTTGACGGTGGCGCACGGGCTGAAGGCGCAGGCGCTGGCGAGCCTCAAGCGTTTGCCGGAGGCGATTGCGGAGATGAAGTCGCTGGCGGAGGCGACGCCGCAGCAGCCGGAATTTCGAATGCAACTTGCACTGTATTATCTCGTCGACAAGCAGCCGCGGGAGGCGATTCGGGAATATGGGGAGATTATTGAAGGGGATGTGGCGAAAGGGGAGAGTGGAAAGGGGAAAGGGAAAGGCAAGAAGGAGCAAGAGCAGGATGAAGACGAGAAGACTCCTGACGGCGGGACGACGCAGGGCGGAGAGCCGTTGAAGTTTCAGGCGCTGCGCGGGCGGGCGGATGCGTATTTGAACGTCGGCGAGCATGCGGATGCGGTGAAGGATTTCGAGGCCGCCCTGAAGCTGGAGCCGGAAGATACGGCCGTGCTGAACAACTTCGCGTGGGTGCTGGCCACATCGCCCGAGGACGCGGTGCGCGACGGTGAGCGGGCGGTCGAGCTAGCGACCAAGGCGGTTGAATTAACGGAGGAGAAGCAGGCGCACATTCTCAGTACGTTGGCGGCGGCGCACGCGGAGACGGGCGACTTCGAGGCGGCGCGGAAGTGGTCGCAGAAGTCGGTCGACCTGAAGGACCCCGAACATACGGAGCAACTAGCGAAGGAGCTGGCGAGCTACCAGGAAAACAAGCCGTGGCGCGAACGGCAGACGGGCCAGGAGAGCGAGAAGCCGGCGGAGGAAGATCCGCCTGTCGAAGAGACGGGGACTCCTCCCGCGACGGCGGAGGCGCCGGCAAAGCCGATTAGTTTGTGAGGCCGGAGGGGGTCGGGAGTCTTTTGCGACTGGGGAGTCAACAAATTGTTACGCGTTCCAGTCGCAAAAGACTCCCG
>JBGSYU010000003.1:0-18933 GCA_041750715.1 Lacipirellula sp. | reverse complement strand
CACGGCCACCTGCGCATCCGGCGCGAAGCAAACGAGCGCCAGGTCACGGTCCAAGTCGTAGTCGACTAGCGTGCCCTCGGCAGTGGTTCGCAGTTCGGCGCCGTCGGGCCCGGGGGCGAACAGCGCGATCTCGATCGCCCCCTTGCCATTGGAGGAGCGGAACAGGTGCCCGCAGGTTAGCACGAGCGCTTTGCCCTCACGGGCGTCGATGATGGTGCCTGTGCCGGTGCTTTTGCCGTCCGGATCTTCGATGCTCAGCCGCACGGTCGCTGCGATCAGAGCGTCGGTGTTCGTGGAAGCGGCCGGTTGCGTACGCGGCGCCGATCGCGATACCGGCGGGTCGGCGGCGATCGGAACGACGCGCCCCGGTTGAAACGTGTTCGTCGACGCTGCATCTGTTGCAACTTCGGCGGGTCCATCATCGGTGAAGAAGGAGGGCGCGCCGGTTTGAGTGCCTCCCTTCGCCGCGGCCGCGATCTTGGTCGCGGTCTGAATCATTTCGACCATTTTGGCCACGGAATTGCCGCCGCCGACCAGGCGAGCGCGCTCCTGGCCGTCGACCAGCACGACGAACGTCGGCAGATCGGTCACGCGATATTGGGCGGCGACGCCGGCGCCCGGGTCGCTCGAAGAGTCGATCTCGCGAACGTCGTAACCCGCGGCAATCAGTTGCCGCAGCACCGGTCGCATGGCGCGACACGGCCCGCAGGCGGGCGACATGAAATCGAGCAGCACTGTCTCGGCGGTCGCCCGTTGCCAGGCGAGCGAAGCGAGCAGCATTAGAATCAAACGACGAGACCAGACCATTGCTTCCCTCCATGGATGCTGCGGTCAGGGCAGCCGAGCGGTAGCTCGGCCACGGGTGTCGGGCCAAGCCGCCAGGCAAGCGCGAGAAGCGCACGTCGCAGCGAGAAGAAGGCCCAAGCGCTCGGCGATCCTGCCGTGCGCTCGTGCGTCCGTCCTGTCGCGACAACTTCCGTGTTGTCGTGGCGGTTTGTCGGTCGGCCGTGCTGGGGCTCGCGAGGGAAGATCCATCTTCGCCCGTTGCGAGCGGCGCGGCCGCCTGTAAGTCGATTCAGCGGGGCGTCTGTCATGCCGCAACGCGCGGGTGCGCGTGCGGCGCGGTACTGTCGGAAAGTTTCGTAAATGTTACAAGGTCAACCAACCGCTTTAGCCGAGTGCTCTTCGGGAAGTCACTTGGAAACGCTTGAAATCGCGGCGACCGCGAACCTGCTAGCGGCCGTTGGATGTCAGGCGCTTACCGCGTTTGCATTTTGCATGCCGCGGTGACGCAGACGGGGTCGGGAGTCTTTTTCGACTGGTGGGATTGCCTCGGTGGAATGCTTCCCAGTCGCAAAAGACTCCCGACCCCGTCTGCCTCCCGGCCGATGCCAGCAGCCAGTACAATGTCCGCTCGCTAAAACCCGGTTCCGAGCCCCCCGTCCCCAGTCCCCCGTCCCCAGCCGCCCGCACATGTCCCGCCGTTTGCTCGTCACCTCCGCCCTGCCCTACGCCAACGGGCATATCCACATCGGCCACTTGGTCGAGTACATCCAGACGGACATTTGGGTCCGCTTTCAAAAGCTGCGCGGCAACGAGTGCCGGTACATGTGCGCCGATGATACGCACGGCACGGCAATCATGATCCGCGCCAGGCAAGAAGGACGCCGCGAGGAAGAGCTGATCGCCGAGATGCAGGTCGCCCACGAACGCGACTTCGCCGACTTCGGCATCGAGTTCGACAACTACGGCAGCACGCACAGCGAGGAAAACCGCCGACTGTGCGGCGAGTTCTGGACCGCGATCCGCGAGGCGGGCCTCGTGAAGGAACAGGCGGTCGAGCAACTGTTCGACCCGCAGGCCGGCACTTTCCTGGCCGATCGCTTCGTCCGCGGCGCTTGCCCCAAGTGCGGCGCGAAGGATCAGCCTGGCGACAATTGCAGCGCGTGCGGGCATCACTACACGCCGGTCGAGTTGATCGATCCGGTGAGCACGCTCACGGGCGCGAAGCCGGAGGTACGCTCGGCGCCGCACCTGTTCATTGAACTGGAGAAGCTGCACGGCTTCCTCGCCGAGTGGACGCAATCGGGCGATTCCCTACAGCCGGAGATCGCGAACTACCTCCAGGGCCACTTCCTCGGCGAGCCGCTGCGCGACTGGGACATCTCGCGGCCGGCGCCGTATTTTGGGTTCGAGATTCCTGACAGCCCCGGCAACTACTGGTACGTGTGGTTCGACGCGCCGATCGGCTACATCGCCAGCACGCAGCAGTGGTGCGACCGCACGGGCGAGAAGCTCGACCGCTGGTGGAAGTCGCCCGACTGCGAGGTGCATCACTTCATCGGCAAGGACATTACTTATTTCCACACGCTCTTCTGGCCCGGCATGCTTAAGACGGCCGGGTACAGCTTGCCGACGAAGGTTCACATCCACGGCTTCCTCACCGTGGGCGGCGAGAAGATGTCTAAGAGCAAAGGCACGTTCATTCGCGGCCGGACGTATCTTAACCATCTCGATCCGTCGTATTTGCGTTACTTCTACGCGACGAAGTTGTCATCGCGGGTCGACGACCTCGACCTTTCAGTCGACGAATTTGTGGCGAAGGTCAATACGGACCTCGTGAACAAGCTCGTAAACCTCGCCAGCCGCACGGCGAAGTTTGTTGAGAAGACTGGCCTGTCGGCGAAGTATCCCAACGACGGCGGACTGTTCGCCGACGCGGCGGCGGCTGGCGACGAGATCGCCGCCGCGTACGAAACGTGCGACTACAGCAAGGCGACGCGGCTGATCATGTCGCTGGCCGACCGAGCCAATCCGTTCGTCGAGGAGAATAGGCCGTGGGAGCTTCGCAAGGACCCGGCGAGCGCCCAGCGGCTGCAAGACGTCTGCACAATCGCGCTCAATCTATTTCGGCAACTCGCCATTTACCTGGCCCCGGTACTGCCGCAGCTCGCACGACAAACGGGCGAATTGCTTAACGATTCGATCACGTCTTGGGATCAGTCGAAGTCGCCGCTCACCGGCACGCCGGTCGCCAAGTTCACTCACATGCTCAAGCGCGTTGAAGAAAGGGACCTGCACGCCATGATCGAAGAAAGCCAACAAGACGCCCAGGCGTCGACCGCTTCAGCGGTCGACGAAAGCGCCACGGACCGAGGGAACGACCCCGGCGACGCGCTCACCGCCGAACCCCTCGCCTCCGAATGCACCATCGACGACTTCGCCAAAGTCGACCTTCGCGTCGCCCGCATCGTCTCCGCCGATGAGGTGCCGGAGGCGCGTAAGCTGCTGAAGCTGACGTTGAGTCTCGGCGGCGGCGTGACTAAGCAAGTCTTCGCGGGCATCAAAGCCCACTACGAACCGCAACAGCTTGTCGGCCGGCTAGTGGTGTGCGTGGCGAACCTCGCCCCGCGCACGATGAAGTTCGGCGTGAGCGAAGGCATGGTCGTCGCCGCCGGCGGCGGGAACGAGGCGTTTTTATTGACGCCCGACGATGGCGCCAAGCCGGGGATGCGGCTGCACTAACCATGCTGAACCTGATCGCCGTGCTATAATGGAGAAGTCCGCCATAGGGTGAGTTTGTATCCTGTCCGCGAGGGTCAAGTCATGACTGCCATCGTAGTCACTGAAGAACAGGTTGAGATTATTAAGAACTCTCCCACGGGAGTGGAAATCCGCAGTCCGAAGGGTGAACGTTTAGGGGTGTTCACACATCATGGAGTCTCTGAAGAGGATATACGGATCGCACTTGACCGTCGGGCGTCCACATCGCCTCGCTATACGACTGCTGAAGTCTTGGCTTATCTTCGATCGCTTGAGGGTAAATGAATGCGCTTCACGGTCGTTTGGCAGCGTGACGCGCAAGACGATTTGGCCACGCATTGGTTGAATGCCTGCGACCGCGCCGCCGTGACTGTTGCGGCGGCAAGAATCGACGTAGAGTTGGCGGATGACCCATCGGAAAAAGGGCAAGACCTTCGAGAAGGGCTGCGAGTATTTGACGCCCCGCCGTTACGAGCGATCTATGATATTCGCGAAGCCGATTGTATCGTTGACGTGGTTCGCCTTAGCCGGTTAACTTGATTCTCAACGCTCGAGAAACCGACTTACTCTCGCCGAAAGTCCAGCTTGCTTTGAGGCACGAGTCTGGCATTCCCAAACGACCAGCACGCTCCAACCCAGCCGCCGGAGCTTGCGAAGGTTACTGCGATCGCGCATCACGTTGCGGTCGAACTTCGCCTGCCAATAGTCGACGCGCGTCGCCGGCGTCGACTGCCCCGCCGCGCATGCGTGGCGATGCCAGAAGCAGCCGTGGACGAAAATCGCCTTGCCCAGCCGCGGCAGCACGAGGTCTGGCGACCCCGGCAGGTTGCGGTTTCGCAAGCTGAAGCGGTAGCCCAGCCCGTGTACCAAGCATCGCACGATCAGCTCCGGCGTCGTGTCGCCGCTTTTGACGGCGCGCATGATGCGGCTGCGCTCAGCGGGTGAGAATTGGTCGGTCATGCAATTCCCGCGGCTTGCCGCTTAGCGGCGTTTCAGCAGCGACGTGAACTTGGGATTCAAACACCGGCGTCAACATGTTCCGGTCGATCCACTGAATTACCGGCACGCACACCGCGTCGCCGAAACCGAACAACGCCTGGATCGTATTCTCCGGCATTACGAAGTCGCCGGCGCCTTGCAGGCGGGCGTACTCGCGCGGCGTCATCCACCGCATGCGAACCACGCCGCGGTGGACGACGATCACGATTTGCTTAGCGCTGCCGCCGCGCGGGGTGCGTAGGCAACCGGCGACGCCGTCGAATCGCACCTCCATACGCTGCTGGCCCTGGCGCACGCGGCGAAACGCGGTGAGGATAAAGGGTCCGTCCGCTTGGTCGCGCAAGGCTTCGACCTGCCGATGGTGCCGGTCGAACATCATGTCGCTGTGGCGTGCGACTTCGGCGTCGTTCCACCACGATTGCTCGTCGTCCGCGTCGATCGCGTCGGTTAGCGGCGTGCGCGCCTGCCGCGGATTGCCGCAGTCGATCGTCGCCCAGCCGGTCGCGGGTTCGATCTTGTGCATCGCCGCCAGCAGCCGCGCGGGGCGTAGTCGGTCCGCTCGCGAAATCGCTGCTTGCCAAGGGTCGGCCATTGACTCGGCGTCGAGATCCTTGGCGATGAGCGGCGGAGCCATTCCATCTTGATGATATCCGACCAAGAACAATCGCGGCCGGCTCTGCGGCACGAACCACCGGGCATCGATCACGAAGCTATCGACCCAATATCCCAGCGCCGTCAGTTCGCCAATCGCTGTGGCGAAATCTTCGCCATCGTGCGACGTGAGAAAGCCGGGTACGTTCTCCAGCAGAACCACCAACGGCCGCCGCTCGGCGAGTTGTTCAAGCACTTGCAGGAAGCCGAACAGAGCGCCCGATTGCTCCCCCGCGAGGCCACGGCGCTTTCCGGCGAGCGACATATCGGTGCAAGGAAAGGACGCCGTCGCCAGGAATGGCCGGCCCGGAATGCGCGCTAGCACTTCGTCTGAGGCCCACACGTCGCCTTCGTGATAATGCTCGGCGGCCGCGGCTCCGTAGTGCCCGGCGTACATTTGCCGCTTCTTGGCATCGATGTCGTTGGCGTACACGCAATGCCAACCGCTGCGGCGAAGCGCTTCGTGTACCAGCCCGATGCCGGCGAAGAATTCGCAGAAGGTCTTGCTGCGTGCCTGTGGCATCAGTGCTCCCATCGCCTCCTGCTTCTGCTCCTGCGGCGCGAAGCGGCAGTAACGCCCGCCGTCGCGGTTCGCTTGCATTGTAGGGTAATCGCGCGGGCTACTACATAGCCGGGCCATCTCGCCGCAGCGAGTCGCCGTGGCGACCTGGCCGGGCGCGCTCTGTATGGGGAAGCCGCTGAGCAGATGCATTAGGCGCCGAGCCAGGATAGCTCGGCTATATAGGTTGCGCTCCGTTGCCGGTTCCCAGGCTGGTGGGATACTATGAATTCAGCCTGCCGCTTCCCTCACGCGTACGGATCAATCGGCGATGAATGCACCTCTTTCCCGTGTCACGCTGCCCGTTGCGCTGATCGCTGCGCTCGCAACCAGCATGCCCTCGCCCGCCGCCGACGCCAGCCCGTCCCGGTTCGGCCAACCGCTCGCCGATTTCACGCTCAACGACTCCGCCGGCGCCAAGCGGTCGCTTGCCGAGTGGCAGGACCGAGAGGTACTAGTCGTCGTCTTCCTGGGAACGGAGTGTCCGCTCGCCAAGCTCTATGGCCGGAAGCTGGTGGAGCTCGATGCGGAGTATGCCGAGAAGGGGGTGCAGATCATCGGCATTAACTCGAACCAGCAGGACACGCTGCAAGAACTTGCCCGTTACGCCCATAACTTCGATATAAAGTTTCCGCTGCTAAAGGATCCAGGCGCGAAGGTGGCCGACCAGTTCGGCGCCAAGCGTACGCCGGAGGCCTTTGTTCTCGATCGCCGCCGCGTGGTTCGCTACCAGGGTCGCATCGACGACCAGTACGGCGTCGGGGCTGCGCGGAAGCGGGCGACGCAGACTGAGCTGGTCGACGCCATCGAGTCGCTGCTGGCGCGCGAACCTGTGAAGATTGCCGAGACGGGGGCCGTTGGGTGCCTCATCGGGCGTCGACCGGAGCTTGGCGCCGCCGGGGGCGAGGACGCCCCGGCTCGCGTGACGTATGCGAGGGACATTGCGCCGGTAGTTCAAGATCGTTGCGTGGGGTGCCATCGCGAGGGGCAGGTCGCGCCATTCACGCTGACCGAATATGCCGACGTGGCGGCGTGGTCGGACATGTGCCTGGAGGTGATTGATGAGGGCCGCATGCCGCCGTGGAGCGCCAATCCCGCGCACGGCGAGTTCGCCAACGACTCGCGCATGGCGCCCGAAGAGAAAACGCTGTTCCGCAAATGGGTTGAAACTGGCGTCCCCGAAGGCGATCCCAAGGACCTCCCTGCGCCGCGAGAATTTGTCGACGGTTGGCAGATTCCTAAGCCGAGCGCCGTCTACACGATGCCCGAGGAGTTTGAAGTTCCGGCGACAGGCACGGTGGAGTATCAGCACTTCTACGTCGACCCCGGCTTTACCGAAGACATGTGGGTCAGCGGCGCCGAAGCACGACCGGGCAATTACGAGGTGGTGCACCACCTGATCCTGTTCTACGTTCCGCCGGGACAAAAGCGGCATCGTCCGCAGGACCCGCTGTTCAACGCGGTGGCCGCATTCGCGCCCGGCATGCCGCAAATCGCCGGTCCCGAAGAGTACGCGATTAAGGTTCCCGCCGGCTCGAAGCTGGTATTCCAGGTGCATTACACGCCCAACGGGCGGCCGCAGCAGGATCGCAGCCAGGCGGCTCTGATCTTCGCCGACCCCGCGAAGGTCAAGAAGCGGATCCGCATCGAGGCCGGGATCAACGTGAAGTTCCTGATTCCGCCCATGCATCCCGATTACGTCGTCACCGCGAAGCGGCAGTTCAAGCGCGATGCGCTTCTCTACACGCTCACGCCGCACATGCACTTTCGCGGCAAGTCGTTTCGCTTTACGGCGAACTACCCCGACGGCGGCGAGGAGATTTTGCTCGACGTGCCGCGTTACGATTTCAATTGGCAGATCATCTACTTGCTGAAACATCCGAAGCGACTGCCCGCGGGCACGGTCGTCAATCTGGAGGCCCACTACGATAACTCAGCGAATAACCCGCTGAACCCCGACCCGATGCAGATGGTTTATTGGGGGGACCAGACGTGGGAAGAGATGATGCTGGGCACCATGACGGTGAGCGACGCGGATCAAGAATTGCATAAGAAGGAGGAACCGCCAAGGCCGCCAAGAGCGCCAAGGACGCCTAGGGAAGTTTTATCGTCTTCTATGCCGGCGCCGAAAAGCTGATGCCGAAAGTCGGCGATTGCAGAATTATTCCAAGAAAACGCGTGATTTTTTGCGTTTTTATTCCGCGCCGAAGCGCAAACGTTCTCGCTATCGCTCTTGCCTTGGCCGCTGCGTATTGTTTAGGGTTTAGGCATCAAGAGTACCTGCCTTTGACCCCCGTTTCGCGTCGCCGCGATTTTGAGTGTGAGCAATCACGGCGTACGTCCTTCCCATCGCTCGTTTGCCAGTGGCGGCACACCAGCGCGGGGGTCGCCCACCTCGGAGAAACTCTGTCATGACAAGCAAGGGAAACAATCGCAAGGTCTGCGGTTTCACGCTTGTAGAGCTGCTGGTCGTCATTGCGATCATCGGCTCGCTGGTCGCGCTGCTGCTGCCAGCGGTTCAGGCCGCCCGCGAAGCTGCGCGACGCAACACCTGCGTGAACAACCTCAAACAGATCGGGCTGGCCGTGCAGTCGCACCACGGCGCGGTGCAAACGTACCCCACCGGTCGCGACAACACGGTGCAAAGCTCGGTTTCGTGGGCGTTTCGCCTGCTTCCGTACTTGGAGAAGAACAACATCTTCGCGGCGTTTAACAAAACGGCCCGCGTCGACGACGAGGTGAACGCCCTCGCGATGCGGACGCCCGTCGAAGTGTACGCGTGCCCCAGCCGCCGGGAGCCGGCCGCCGATCGCGATTTCGATAACAACGACCAGCCGCCGCTGGTTCGCGCCGCCGCCGCTTTGGGCGACTACGCCGCCTGCGCCGGCAAGGACCACATGAATGGCGTCGTCAATTCCACGGGCGGAATCGACAACGGCCTGAAGGCCGATACGCGGCCCGATTCCGCCGAGAGCGGCCCGATCTACAGCTTCTCGAAGGTGCAGGAGCGGCATGTGAGCGACGGCCTGTCAAACACGATTTGCGTCGGCGAGAAGCACAAGCCGCAGAACCCCGCGAATCCCAATCCCGATATGCTCCACTACGAGCAGGGCGATAACGCGTTCCTCGCTGGCGATTCGCCGCGGACGATCTTCGCCGGCACCAACGCCGGCATCGCCGCCGGGCCGGACGATCCGTCCAACGTGAAGTTCGGCAGCGAGCACAACGGCATCACCCACTTCATGTTCCTCGACGGCCACATTAAGGGGCTGAAGAACGACATCGATTACCAGGTGCTCAACGCGGCGGGCTCCATCGGCGGCGAGGAAATTGTGCCGGAGGATGCGCTGTAAGCGTTGATTTCTCTAAGCAGAACGCCTAAATACGGGGAGTCGCTGGCCGTTGCCAGCGGCTCCCCTTTTGCATTTCGGTTCGAAGTCGGAGCTCTAGCTCCGTCGTGTTGAGATTGCTTCCATGACTCGTCGCGAACTGATGTGCCGCCTCGCTAGTGTTCGACAAGATTTGCGCGAGCATGGCATTCGCGACGCTGCGGACTACGCCGAGGTGCTGGTTGCCGAGGCATTAACCGGCGAGCGATTATCAGGTATCAACAAGGGTTGCGATGTTCTGACGGCACGCTATGGCCGCGTGGAGGTCAAATGCCGCCAACTTCCCCCAGGTGATCGGCTTGAGGAGCGCGTTGAGGTAGGCTCATCCAAAGCAGATGGTTTCGAGTTCTTGGCGATTGTCATATTCCACACCGACTTCAGTGTGAAAGCCGCAGTCGTTGCACCGTATGCGGAAGTTTGGAAACTTGTCGAAACGCAGACCTACAACCGAATTAGCTATTCGCAGGCCAGCAAATTAGACGGCGCCGTCGACATTACTGCCGTGGTTAGAGTGGCCGCCGACCGCTGAAACGATTGCACGAAAGTTCAAGATTAACCTTCGCTATAAGAGCAACGGCACAAATCCTGCCTGCAAGAAGTGGTGATCCCCCGTGAGCGCCTCGGTGACGCCGTGTTCTTGCATCACTACGAACGAGATGCAATCGGTGAGCGACCACTCTTTGTCCGGGCGACTCAGATAGAGTTCCATTCCTCGCTCGAAACCGTCATGGTCCGCGGCAATGACGAGCAGTTTGTTGTCAGACTGCCAAAGTGCGCGAAGGTCGCTTACATGATGCCGACGGCGCACGCTTGACAGCCCGTCACAAACTTCTGCCAGCACCCACTCGGTCGTCAGAGTCGTGCCGCTGAATGACGAGGTGAATCGAACCGCTCGATCGTGAGCAATGTCCTTGTCATTGACCAATGCCAGCCAATAGAAAGCATCGGCAAAAATCATTGCTGCTTCTTCGGCGTTCCGTGGATGTAGTGGTCATGTTGAGCTGCAAAATCTGGCGGCAGGTCCTTGATGACGCCGATGATAGACTTGTAATGGTCGTACATCGTGGGGCCGTTTTCATCGTCGGATTCTCTATTCGCTTCGATTGATGGTAAAAGCTCGACGCGCACTCTCGCCCCTTCAGGGATCGTCGCCCCATTTTCAAGCACGAGGATGCCATTTTCGAGGTGACCTAGATAAGTCATGGCGAAGTCTCCGGCCGTTGACTGTCCTGCATTCATTGTAGTCGTAGCAGTTGTTCAAAGCCACAACATCAGCCGCCCATCCAGCATATCCGGCAGCGCCTTCCGCACCATCCGCTCGACCGATGGGCCACCGTAGCGCGTGCTTAGGTGGGCGGCGATCACCAGCTCGTTCTTGAACCGGTCGCGTCGCTCCACGAAATCATCAAGGTGCATGTGCCCGAACTTGTGGATTTTTTCCTTGCGATGCTCGGGCGAGACGAACGTCATCTCGCAGATGAGAATCTTCGCCTCGTACATCGCCGGGCAGGCGTCTAGCCCCGCGGGAGCCGTGTCGCCGGCGTAGGCCACCAGCGGCTGCCGCACCTCTTCGGCGACCTCTGTACCCGCCAGGCGTAAATCGCGAATCTGGTCGCCGGAGAGACCCTGGTACTGGGCCTTCAATTTCCGCCGGCGGTCCCACACGACGTAGCCCAGCGACGGCACTGTGTGCTTCGTCGCGCTCGCCGTGACGACCAGTTCTCGCGATAACTCAATCTCGTCGCCCGGCGCCACGCCGCGCAGCTCGCACGGCATTCGCCCGCGGTCGAGGCGGATGAAGTGCTTGAGAATCTCGCGGATCGGGTCGAGGGTTTCGTGGGGCGTGTAGATGACGGGCGGCTCCATCTTCATCATCCGCCGGCGGGCGACGTACACCGGCAGCGCCGCGATGTGATCGAGATGCCCGTGCGTGACGAACCACGTCTCGGTGCCCATGAATCCCCACGGCTGGGCGCCTAGGTCGAACCCCAGGCTCAGCTCCGGCAGTCGCCAGTAGCTCTGCACGGCGGCGCGCGAGTAGCCCTCGATGGTAAGTTTGCCGTGCTGAATCGTCTTGACGGGGGCGTTGTCGATCATCGCCCCAATGTAACACTTAGCCCCCGGTCAGTGACCGGGGGCCATGCGGCGCGAGCACCCAAATTTCACCGAATAGGTCCGCTTGCTCCACTTGGGCGCGGTGATGGCGGATTAATTCTAACAGCGCAAGAAACAGTCCGACCATCTGCGACCGGTGCATTCCCGGCTCGAAGAGACTCGCGAACGACAGCCGTCCCTCGGCGGCAATTCGCGCTTCGATCCGGGCCATATAAGCGTCGATCGGCGTGTCATCGTAGCGAATCTTCGTGGTCTTGGCGGCGCCCTTCTCTCGCATCACGCGGCTGAACGCGCTGACCAGATCCCATAGCTCGACTTCCTGAATCGGCTGGTCGGCCGGGTTGCGGGGAACGTCTTCCAAGTCGTCCGCCCGCCGCTGGTAGCGTAGTTGCCAATCGCGGGCCCGTTCTTCCAACAGCCCTGCCGCCTCTTTATACTTTTTGTATTCGAGCAACCGAGCGACGAGCTCGTGCCGCGGGTCGTCGACGGGCTCCTCCTCGATCTCCTCGTGGCGCGGCAACATCATTCGCGATTTGATTTCCATAAGCTGCGTGGCGACTTCGAGAAAATCGCCGACGGCGTCGACGTCGATCTGCTCGATCGCCGCCAAGATTTCGAGATACTGCTCGGCGACCAGCGCGATGGGAATATCGAGCGCCTCCAGCTCGTGCTTCCGCACGAGATAGAGGAGCAGGTCCAACGGACCGGCGAACATGTCGAGTTGAACGCGGAATCGCATAGCGATACAACAGCAGCGGAGCGGTCGTTGCGAAGCGGACGGCCGATTATGCAGAGAACGCCCCCGCCCGACCAGAGCAATGCCATACCCCTCCCTTGAAGGGAGGGCTAGGGGAGGGATTAACGTCGCTGTCTACTTCGGGCTGCATCGCTCCGGCCGCACTCGCTCATCCTTGCCCCCGTCCCCTCCTTTCAAGGGAGGGGAGTTGTGCAACACTAGTAACCTAGAATTTGAAGCCTTAACCCAAACGTTTCCTTCGTGGTTAATACGCTCCCCGATTTCGATGCTCACCTGGCGCACTATGCCATGCACGGCGCCGCGTCGGCGGGCCGCGTCCATACCGAGCCGGCCCATGCCTATCGCAGTCCGTACCAGCGCGATCGCGACCGCATTGTTCACTCCAGCGCGTTTCGCCGGCTGGCTCATAAGACCCAAGTTTTCACCGGCGCCATGGGCGACTATCACCGCTCGCGGCTCACGCACACGCTCGAAGTGGCGTCGATCGCCCGCACCGTCGGCCGCACGCTGCGGCTCAACGAAGATCTCATTGAAGCGCTCGCCTTGGCCCACGACATCGGCCACCCGCCGTTCGGTCCTGCGGGCGAGGACGTGCTGAACGATTGCGTCGCCCAGTGCGGCGGCTTCAACCACAACGCGCAGGCGCTGCGAATTGTCGAACTGCTCGAAACGCGCTACCCCGATTTCCCCGGCCTTAACCTTTCGCTGGAAATCCTCGCGGGCCAGCGCTCGCGCACCGCCAAGCTTCGCCCCGAAGACGCCGGCGGCCGATTGCTGGAGGTGCAAACGGTCGACGCCGCCGACAGCATCGCGTACACCGCCCACGACGCCGATGATGCGGTCGAGCTCGGGTTGCTCGTGCTTGAAGAGTTGCAGACGGCGGCGCTGTGGCGCATTGCCGCCGCCAACGCCCGCCAGCGGCACGGCACGCTCGACGATCACCAGTTTCGTCGCGCCGCGGTTCATGAATTGATCGACTTGCTGGTGAGCGATCTCCTTGGCGCTTCACGCGAGCGGCTAGCCGAAGCATCGCCGACAAGTGCGGCCGACGTTCTCAATTGCCCGCGGGCGATCGTCGCCCCCTCGGCAGAGAGAAAGCAGCAGCAGGCGGAGCTGCAGCGGCTGCTGTTCGACCGCGTCTATCGGCACCCGAGGGTGCTGGAGCAACGGGCCTACGCCTGCGATGCGCTGAACGAGATGTTCGCGGCGATCGTCGACGGACGCGAACCGTTGCCGGTGAAGTTTAGCCGTATTGCCGATCTAGAAGGGTTGCCGCGCGCCGCCGTCGACTATCTCGCCGGCATGACCGATCATTTCGCCCTGCATCAGCACGATCGGCTCTTCCGCCCATATCCCGGCCATCCTGGCCGAGAGTGACGCGTGCGTCCATGAGCCGGTCGCGTGACGCATTTACGGCCAGGATGGCCGGGCTATCTAGCCGCAATGGCGCCGCACTGCTGCGCTGCTAGAATTAAACCACTGGGCGCAGCTTTTCCCCCAGCCCCCAGCCCCCAGCCCCCAGCCCCCAGCATGGCCCTAGTCATCCTCCGCTGCGTGTTCGTCCTGGTGGCCGCGGGGATCGGCTTTCAACTTATTCAAGCCGATACGCTGCCGAAGGAGCCGTTCGTTCCCTGGTTGGTCGTGGGCGGTCTCATTCTGATTGCGGCGGTGGTGATCGCGGTCGACGTTTTCGTCGGTCGCAAGCGGCTCGACACGATCACCGCCGTGTATTTCGGGCTGGTGATTGGCCTGTTTCTGACGTATGTGCTGACGATCGCCCTCAGCCCGCTGCTTGCCAAAGGGGACGCTACGCAGGCGAGTTGGGCGCCGCTTATCTTGGGCATGGTCCTCTGCTATGCGTGCATCAGTATTCTCATGCAGACGAAGGATGATTTTCGCTTCATCATTCCCTACGTCGAATTCGCGAAAGAAATCAAAGGCCTTAAACCCTACGTTCTCGACACCAGCGTGGTGATCGACGGCCGCATCGCCGACGTGGTCGAAACGCGGATCATCGACAACCAGTTGATCATGCCGCAGTTCGTGGTGGCGGAATTGCAGGCCATCGCCGACTCCAGCGACAAGCTTCGCCGCGGCCGCGGCCGACGGGGCCTCGACATTCTCAATCGACTCCGCAGCGACCCGAAGGTCGACCTGGTGATCTTCGACCGCGAGCTGCCGCAGTTTGCCGGCCAGCCGGTCGACCAGAAGCTCGTTCTGTTAGCCAAGCATCTCGATGGCAAGGTCGTCACCAACGATTACAACCTGAACAAGGTGGCCAAGCTGCACGACGTCGGCGTGATTAACCTGAACGAGTTGAGCAACGCCCTGAAGCCGATTTTCATGCCGGGCGAGACGCTCGAGGTTCGCATCATGAAGGCGGGCGAAGAGGCGGGCCAAGGCGTCGGCTACCTGGAAGACGGCACGATGGTCGTCATCGAAGGCGGCCGCGATCACGTGGGCGAGAACGTGGGCGCTTTAGTCACCAGTGTGCTGCAAACCAGCGCCGGCCGTATGGTGTTCGGCAAATACGAGCACCGCGTCGCGTCGAACGGCCGCGCCGGCGGCGATGCATCGCCGACTGTCTAGCATCGCCCCAAGCAAGCGAAGTGAGCCGCGGGGTTTATCCCCGCGGTTTTCCGCCCGCTGCAATGATCTCATTATTCGCAATCGCCACAAGAACATGCGCCTGATTCGCCACATAGCGATCCGCCGCTTCAACCGCCGCATGCCCATGCTTGTACCGATCGCTGCCGCCCCGCGTCCACCAAGTCCGCGGTCCCCCGGCGTGACGGCTTAACGCCGCTTGGCTTACGCCCTTGAGAATTCGGCGTACAGCGGGCCCGTCATCGGGACAATTGGTGACGAGCATGTGTACATGATTCGCCATGATGGCGCCGCGAAGGATCAACCAATGGCGTTCCTCGACGCCCTTAAAAATGGAATCCGCCGCGGCGTTGGCCTGCGCGAGCGTGAGCCAAACCGTCGGTTGTTTCTGAAGCCGACGAGCTCGCTCGTACGTTGCTCGATCGTCGCGGTCGTAGGCTGTGCCCGGCGTATTTCGCTTTGGGAGATATCCTTCGGAAGTCAAGGTGTTGGAGACATAGCCGCGCGGGTCGCCAGGCAACCGTTGTCCATAACACGTCCAGGTGATGAGCATTGCGAAAGGTTCATCGTGCGCCATAGACTCGTGCCTCCACCTTGGAACGCAGAATTTGAAAAGGCGAGCCGCGGCGGTCTTCGCGTATCGTGGCGCCCGAAGACCGTGGGGGCAAGCCCCACGGCTCGCTTTGCAGCGAGCAGAGGCAACTACATCCGCTCGACGACTTCAATGCCGAGTAGGTTCAGCCCGCGCTGGAGGGTGCGCGCCGTCAAGTCGCACAGTAATAATCGGCTGGTGCGAAGTGCATCCGTCTCCGCCTTGAGCACCGGGCAGTTTTCGAAGAACGCGGAATACTTGCCCGCCAAATCGTACAGGTAGTCGGTGAGCAGGTTCGGCCTATAGTCGGCGACCACGCGGTCAAGGGCTTCGCTAAATTGTAGGATTGCCAGGCCTAAGGCCCGCTCCGCCGGATGACTTAGCGTGATTGCGGCGGCGCTAAGCCGCAGAGCGGCGGGGTCGACGTCGCCCTTGCCGAAGATGCTGCTCACGCGGGCGTAGCTGTACTGCATGTACGCGGCCGTGTTGCCGGTCATGGCCAGCATTTTGTCGTAGCTGAACTTGTAATCGCTGGTGCGATTGTGGGCGAGGTCGGCGTATTTGATGGCCCCGATGCCGACGCGCTCGGCCACTGTGCGGCGGTCCTCGGCCGAGAGCAGCGGCGCCGGCCGGGCGTCGTCATTTTCGCAAACGATTCCGTAGGCCCGTTCAACCGCCTCGTCCAAGAGACCCGTCAGCCCTACGCTCGCACCGGACCGCGTCTTGAAGGCCTTGCCATCGTCGCCCAGCACGGTGCCGAAGCTGATGTGCTGCAGCTCGACCTCGTCGTAGCCCCACAGTCGCGCCGTCGCGAACAACTGCTCGAAGTGCTGCGACTGGCGATGGTCGACGACATACAAAATGGCGTCGGGCTGCCACTCGCGCATGCGGTATCGGATGGTCGCCAAGTCGGTGGTGGCGTAGAGAAAGGCGCCGTCTTTCTTCTGGACGATGAACGGCGCCTCGAAGCCTTCGATGAAGACGCACATCGCCCCGTCACTCTCGCGGGCGAGGCCCTTGGCTTTCAAGTCTTCGACGACGCCGGCGAGCGCGTCCTCATAAAAACTCTCGCCCAATGCGTGGTCGAACCTGACGCCCAACCGCCGGTAGGTTTCGTCAATTTCCGCGAGGCACGGCGGAAGAATGCGGTCCCAGAGGGCGCGATTCTCAGAGTCGCCGGCGTGCAGCTTCGCGGTTTCACGGAGAACGGCGGCGGCGGTCTGCTCGTCGGACTCTGCAAGCTGGTTCACCTTGCGATACAGTCGCGTCAGCTCCGCGACCGGCGCCTCGGCAAACGCGGCTTCGTCGCCCCAGTGCTTCCAGCCGTAGATGATCATCCCGAACTGCGTGCCCCAATCGCCGATGTGATTGTCGCCGATCGTTCGGTGTCCGAGGAACTTCAGCACGCGATACAACGCGTCGCCGATCACCGTCGAGCGGATGTGCCCCACATGCATCGGCTTGGCGACATTCGGCCCGGAATAATCCAGCACAAATGTCCGGGGCGCCGCAACTTTTTCGACGCCGATGCGCTCTAGGTCAGGCGAGGCGTGCTTAAGCACGCCGGCGAGCCACGAGTCGCGCAGCCGAAGATTAATAAATCCCGGCCCCGCAATGTCGGGCGCCTCCACCAGGTCGCTCACATCGAGCCGTTCGACAATCGCCGCCGCCACCTCCCGCGGAGGTTTGGCCAGCCGCTTGCCCAGCGCCATCGCCATATTGGCCTGGTAGTCGCCAAACTTGGCGTCCTGGCTCGGCATCACCAACCCGGCCAGCTCGCCAACCGTTCGCTCGTCCTCAACGAGCCTGCGCAGCGCGGCGGCGAAGCGACTTCTCAGTTCGGCAAGTATGTTCATGCGTTTGCGTTGGTAACGAAGATTTCTCGCAAAGTCGCAAAGGCGCAAAGAAACGC
Source organism: Lacipirellula sp. (assembly GCA_041750715.1). Taxonomy (GTDB): domain Bacteria; phylum Planctomycetota; class Planctomycetia; order Pirellulales; family Lacipirellulaceae; genus Lacipirellula. The sequence goes on along the minus strand of JBGSYU010000003.1, from coordinate 1,809 downwards.
GCGAAGAAGACAAATGCGATGAAGACTGTCTGCGAGCGCCCGCGGCGCAAAGTAACTACAACTCAATGCATTCTTTGCGCTATCTTTGCGCCTTTGCGCCTTTGCGAGAGTCATTCCGACGCAACCTCGTCCCGACTGTCAGGCTCGCCAGAAGATTGCCAAGGTAAAGGCACCCGCTCCGCTTCGCTCCAAAAGTCCTCCAGCGCGTAGAACTCGCGCGTCTCCTGGTCGAACAGGTGGATCACCACGTTGCCGTAGTCCAGCAGTATCCAGCGGCTTTCCTGATAACCCTCGATGCCCATCCGCTTGTCTTTGAGATCGCCTTCCAGGACGCGCTCGATCTCCTCGCTGATCGCGTGGAGCTGCCGGCGGCTGTTTCCGGTGGCGATCACAAAGTAATCGAACACGGGCGTGATCGTACGCATGTCGAGCAGCACGATATTCTCGCCGCGGTTGTCCTCGGCAGTGCGGGCGGCGGCCAGCGCCAACTGCAAGCTGCGCTCGGAGGGGTCGGTTTTAGGGGACGCGGCGGCGATGGCTCGACTCAACCTTATTTAGCCCCCGGTCACTGACCGGGGGCTAACTGCGGGAAAGTCCGAGATTCTACCCTGAAACCCGCGGCAGAGCGAGGGTCCGATGACGACCGATTCGCCGCGTATGATCGCCGCGGTACAATGCCGCGTCAAGCCACTGGAACGCCCCGAGCGTTGCCTAGGAAAAATCAAGAGAGTCCCGCCAGGACGAGCGCGCATTCATCGTCATTCGTCATTTGCATTTCCTCGTCGTGTCCGTCGTGCCGTCGTGGTTAATTCTCCTATGCCCCGCCTATCGACGTCATTTCGCGCCCTCGCCTCACGCAATTACCGCCTCTTCATGGTCGGTCAGGGCGTCTCGCTCATCGGCACCTGGATGCAGCAGACCGGCATTCAGTGGCTCGTGTACGTGAAGACCGGCAGCCCGGCGATGCTCGGCGCCGCGATGTTCTTCGGACAGATCCCCGCGTTTTTTCCCGCGCCCATCGCCGGCGTCTTCTCCGACCGCGTCGACCGCCGCCGCACGCTGTTCGTCACGCAAGCGGTCGCGATGACGCAGGCCGTGCTCCTAGTGGCGCTGATGTGGCGAGGCGCTATCGAAATCTGGCAAATCATCGCGCTCAGTTCGATGCTCGGCGTCGCCAACGCCTTCGACATGCCGAACCGACAGGCGTTGTTGGTCGATATGGCCCCGACGCGCGCCGATTTGCCCAACGCCATCGCGCTGAACTCGTCGATGGTCAACCTCTCCCGCCTCATTGGCCCGCTGCTGGGCGGCCTGGTCATCGCCTGGGGCGGCGTCCTAGCTTGCTTCTTCGCAAACGCCCTGAGCTACGTCGCCGTCATCGCCGCGCTGCTGGCCATGCGCGACCTACCGAAGCGACCGCCGCTAGTTAGCAGTCCTGTCTTCCACGGACTCAAGGAGGGCTTCGCGTACGCCTTCGGATTCGCGCCAATCCGAGCGCTGCTGCTGATGGTTGCCATGACCAGCCTGTTCGGCACGTCGCTCTTGACGCTGCTGCCGGTGTTCGCGAAGGACGTGCTGCATGGCGATTCTCGGCTGTTCGGCTATTTGTCCGGCGCGGCGGGCGTCGGGTCGCTCTCCGCCGCGCTCTACCTGGCGTCGCAGACGACGGTGGTCGGCCTGGGGCAGAAAATCGGCTGGTCCGCCGTCGGCATGGGCGCCAGCTCCAACGCGCTGGCGGCGTCGCGCTCGGCCCCGCTGTCGCTCGCCATTCTAGTCGCGTTCGGATTCTCGCTGATGCTGCTGCTGCCC
>JBGSYU010000002.1:0-8729 GCA_041750715.1 Lacipirellula sp. | reverse complement strand
TTAGAAAAGGCGTCCTGAATGTCGGATTCGTCCGCCCAATTCTCGTTTGGAGCCTACCCGCAGACGCGATTGCGTCGCGTGCGGCGGCACGATTGGTCGCGGCGCCTGGTGCGCGAGCACGCGCTCTCGGTGGACGATCTTATCTGGCCGCTGTTCATCCGCGAAGGTCGGGGGGAGCGGGAGGCGGTCGCGTCGATGCCCGGGGTGGAGCGGCTGTCCATTGACTTGATCGTCGAGGCCGTTGGCGAAGCGGTTGCGCTGGAGATTCCCGCCGTCGCGCTATTCCCCGCGACGGAGGCTAAGCTCAAGACGCCCCAGTGCGAGGAGGCGGTAAACCCGGAGAACCTCGTGTGCCGGGCGGTGCGGGCCGTAAAGGCGGCGCACGGCGACCGGATCGGCGTGATTTGCGATGTGGCGCTCGATCCCTATTCCAGTCACGGGCAGGACGGTCTGGTTCGCGACGGGTATGTGGTGAATGACGAAACGGTCGCGATGCTTGGCCGGCAGGCCGTCGTTCAAGCCCGCGCCGGCTGCGACATGATCGCCCCGAGCGACATGATGGACGGCCGCATTGGCGCCGTACGGCGAGCGCTTGACGAGGGTGGGTTCGTCGACGTGCAGGTCATGGCGTACGCCGCCAAGTATGCGTCGGCGTTCTATGGACCATTCCGCGACGCGGTCGGCTCGGCGCAGAATTTGGGCGGCGGCGATAAACGGACCTACCAGATGGACCCCGCCAACGGCGACGAGGCGCTGCGCGAGGTGGCGCTCGACCTGGCCGAAGGGGCCGACAGCGTGATGGTCAAACCGGGGATGCCGTACCTCGATGTGCTGCGGCGGGTGAAAGATGCGTTCGGGGCGCCGACGTTCGCGTACCAGGTGAGCGGCGAGTACGCGATGATTTGCGCGGCGGCGCAAAATGGCTGGCTCGACCGCGATCGGGCGATGCTGGAGAGTCTCTTGGCGTTTAAGCGCGCCGGCGCCGACGGGGTGCTTACCTATTTCGCCCGCGAGGCGGCGAAACTGCTGCGAAGTTAGCGATCTCGGCCGTTTTCTTTCGGCCCGGTTCCGCCGGCGGGCGATGCGATCGCCTTGACGTCGGCGACGTGCAGTAACGAACAAAAGATAAAGTCGTCGGACTGTGGGCTGCCGAAAATCAGGCTTGACTTCAGCAAGAGCGCCATTTCTGGATGTTTTACGTCGAACGAGTCGCCGTTGCTCATCCGCACTTCAAACGGCTGGAATGGTTGCCGCCGCAGTAACGAGAGCATGGTTTCGGTGTTCATACCGCAATCTTATCGCCCCGCGATAGGCAATTCAAGTTTCTCGCCACGGCGTTAATTACCAGGAGACAGCATTGGCGAGGTGTTTCCAAAGGACGATGTGGGCCAGGGTGGCGAACCATAGGGCGGCGAGCGGCGTCAATCGTCGTCCATCGCCTGGTGGGAGCACTCGCATCGCCAGCCAAGCAACGAGCCACAGCGCCGTGATACGAACGATCGGCCGCAAGCCCAAGAAGCCGCCGACCGCGCCGCCGGCCATTGCCAGCGATCGAAGCGGCGCTGCCGCCGCCCGTTGACCGCGTAGGTAAAGACCGCCCATGGCGGCGATCCACGGACTCGCGCCCCAGACGACGCCGAGGAGCGCGTCGAACGGCGCTTTGATTTCCGGCGTTCGAATCGTCCGCGTCCGCTCGAAGTACAAATGCCGCCAGTTCCACGATCCGTAGGCGACGACGACCAACCCGATGACCGCCAATCGCCACGGCACTGGCTGCCGGTCTTGGTCGATCAGCGTCATCGCCATTAAGAGGCTGAGCATGACGCAATGATAGATGTAGATACGCAGCACGATCCAATTGGGGTTCCAAACCGTGTGCCACGCGCCGGTCGCTTCGGTGACGGGCCCGCCGGGCAGGTTGGCGCCGCCGCTGAACAGCTCGACGTACGCCAGCAGGAAAAACGCCGCGCCCATGACCGCTTCGACAATTGCGTAGCGCGGCGAAATCGGCGCCTGGCAATCGCGGCAGCGGCCGCGAAGCAGCAACCAGCCCAGCACGGGCACGTTGTCGCGCGCACGAATATTGTGCCCGCACGTCGGGCAGTGCGAGGGCTTCCAAACGACGGACATGCCCCGCGGCGTACGGTAAGCGACGACGTTCAAAAAGCTGCCGATGCAGGCGCCGACGAAACCGAGCCAAGTAGCCGTTACCAAGTCGAGCACGCGCGGGATTCCTTGTCGGACGGGCGTTTAGGGCCGTCCCAGCGAGGCTATTTTAGGGTAATTTATCTGGTGCTTCCAAAATAGGGATTAACCATGACGACACGACGAGAAGAAATACGAGGCGGTAGTGGGTAGGGGGCGGTCGGTGGTGTGGGAATGTTTAACTACTGCCCCCTACCCACCTCCTTCGTCGTGTCCGTCGTGCCGTCGTGGTTCAATTCTGCGCTTTAGTGGTCGTCCGTATTAATGCCATCCATCGGAGTTATCGACCATGAACTGGCGTCCGCTATGGAAAGGATACATGGCCTGAGAGTTGGGAGCTATCGAGGGGCGCGATTCATCGCTCGGCGGGCGGCGGCGATTTGCAGACGGCGCTTCGGTTGGAAGATCGCGCCGGGCGGTCGCGGCAACCGGGTTCGCCATTACCTCAACGGCGTGAAAGTTGTGGACGTAGAGCTGGGCGGCGACGAGTGGAACGAGAAAGTGGCGGGCAGTAAATTTGCCGTTTGGCCCAAGTTCGGCAAGAACGCCACCGGCCACATTGTGCTCCAGGACCACCGCGACGAAGTGTGGTATCGGAACATGCGGATCGAGAAGCTGGAGGAGAAGGATTCCGAGGAAGCAGCCAAGTAGCGGTCCGCGACTTGAGGAAATCATCCCCATTTAGCCCCCGGTCAATGACCGGGGGCTAACTTTTTGGGTGCGGAGCGGTCCCCCCGCGCGCCGAATATCTCTACTGACCCGCACAGCTTCTCATTAGGTGCGGCGTCAGTTGAAAGGGGGACGGGCATGGGGGGGAGTTCGCGCTCAACGTTTGGGACGGCCGTGCCGAGGCGCCGGTCGGGCTGCGTGGCAGCGGTGCTATCGCTGCTGTTTATATCCGCGCCGCTGCGAGCTGCGGAATCGGTGGGCGCCTCTACGTCGGACGAGGCTCGAGCAGAAGCCCGCCGCTCCGTGCCGTTGGCCAAAGTCGATCCCGCATACCGGCAGGCCGTTAGCGACGTGCTATCCAAACCCACGTTGTTTCGCCGCTTGCCGACGAACGTCATCGACTGCCATCCCGACCTCTTCACGTTTCTCGCGCAGAACCCGGAGGCGCTGGTCGAAATCTGGCGTCACCTCGGCGTTAGTCAGTGCAAGCTGACCCGCGTCGACGACCGGACGTTCGACATCAGCGACGGCGCCGGCACGACAGGCAAGCTGATCGTCGTGGAACAAACGTGCGAGCGCGATGCGCAGAACCGCATTGTGATGTTCGCCGAAGGCAGCTACGACGGAAAACCCTTTCAGCGACCCATCTCGGCGAATTGCGTGCTGGTGCTCACCAGCGGGTCGATGGAGGAGACGAACGGTCGCCGCTTTGTGGCCTCGCGATTGGACTCGTTCATCAAGCTCGATCGTATGAGTTTGGAACTCGTCGCGAAGGCCGTCCATCCCTTCGTCGGTCAAACGGCCGACCGGAATTTCGCCGACACGCTGTCGTTCGTTTCGACGTTCTCGTACACGGCGGAGCATCGGCCGCAGTCGATCGAGAAGTTGGCGTTCGAGGTCGAGCAGCTCGACGAACCGCGCCGAAAACAACTGACGAAGCTAGCCTACGAGTGCGCCCAGGCGGGTCAAGCGTGGCAATTGAGCCGCGTGAAGCCGGCGACCGTCGAAATTCAAACGCGGTAAGGGCGGGGGTCGCCTGTAGCCTGTAGCCGGCCTCTGTGAGGCCGGCTTCTCGTCGCGGGCTCCGGGGTCACAGACCCCGGCTACATTATTCCCCAGCTCCATTTTTTTTCGGCGATTTCAGGCAAGAACTTCCCTCCGTCGGCGATTCTCCGTTAAGTCGCTGGCTTCGCATGACGGTAATCGTGCGAAAAGCGGGCGCCCCTCGCACGGCGGTCCGCTGCGGGTTCTAATGGCGCGCGTTGTCGTTGGCGCCGACGCGCGCTTGGTCTTTCTGGGGAGGAACGTCATGTCGTCCAAACTTGTCTCGCTTGTCGGTTTCCTGGTTCTGTCGCTGGCGTCGCGTCCGGCACTGGCCGCCGAAACGGCCGTGGCGACCGATCTGCGTCGCGCCGTGCCGGCCACGGTTCACATGGCGGTTTACGCCAAACACAATGCCGAACGCGACTATCAGCGGGAATATCTGCAAGAAGCCTGGCAGACCGCCGAGGACGAGCAGCTCGGCGAGCGAATTCTGAAGATCATCGCCAGCCGCATCCCCGAACACAAGAAAGTCGAGGCCCGCGACCGCTGGACCGAAATTCGCGAAGCGTTGGAGCCGATCAGCGGCGAGGCCTTGGTCAACGCCGAGGAGTTCGTCTTCGCCCAGGAGATGGTCGGACCGTTCAATCAGCAGCTCGTCGCGATGCGCCTTTCGGACGAAGAAGCCGCCAATTGCCAGCGCGGTATGACCGAAGTGTTCGAGCTCGCGTCCAAGTGGAGCGACGGTAAGGTCCGCGTCGAGACGACTGAAGTCGGCGACGCTACGGTCACCACGTTGCGGCTGCCGAAGGAGTCACCGTTTCAGCCTGGCGTCGCGCGCGCTGGCGACGTGATTCTGTTCGGCACGGGTCACGAGTTGCTCCGGGCGAGCGTCGATCAATTGCAAAGCGATACGGGTATGTCGAAATTCGACGACCCCCGCTTCAAGGAAGCGATGGAGCATTTGCCCGAGGCCGAGGACGCGGTGACGTTCTTCGACGGCCGGCGGCTTTGGGAAAATATGGAAGGCATCGGCGAGTTTATTCGCGAGAAAGCGCCCGACAACGAGAAGGCTCTGCGAGTCGCCACGCTCATGGACCGCATCGTTAAGGAAGTCGCGATTCTGGACTACGAAGTGAACGTCGAATACACCGAGGATGGCCAAAACCGCTCCGTCGCCCTCGGGAAGCTGGCCGAAGGCTTCGAGAGTAAGCTGCTCGGCAAGGCCGTAACCCAGGGCGAGCCGTTCGACGATTGGCAGAGCTGGATCCCGGCCGACGCGACGGCCTATTCGCTGAGCACCGGCGCGAATCTGCATGTGCTATACGAAGGCATCATGGAAATCGTACGGGAAGACTTCCCCGAGTCGCATAAGGGGCTCGATAAATTCGCCGAGATGCAGGAAGAGATTGGCGTCGACATCGACCGCGACTTGTTGCAGAGTTTCTCCGGCGAGCACGTCTCGGTGCGGATGCCCGTTGAAACGGCCGACGGCAAGACGACGCAGCAGGGCGTCACGGCGTCGAAGTGCTCCAACCCCGAGCGCGTCATCGAGCTGCTCGAACGTGCCGTCGAGCGATTGAGCGAGCTACCGGCGCTCCAGGCCCAGGAGCTCGAATTGGTCGACGTCGAAGGGATGGACGGTTATCGAGAGATTCGCGCCCAGATTTTTCAAACGGTCGGCATTCGCCCGGTCATCGGCTTCGACGACGGCTGGTTAGTCGCGTCTTCGCACGTCGAAGCGGCTAAGAAGTTCGCCGCCGTGCGTGCAGGCGACGCCGACTCGCTGGCGGACTCCGACAACCTGGAGGCCTTCGACGTAAAAGTCGACGGCGAGGTCTATGCCGCGAGCTATTGCGACATCGGCGCCGGCGTCCGCCGGGCGGCGGATACGATCGACCAAGTCGGCACGATGGCTCCCATGTTCGTCGGCATGGCCGCGGCGAAGATCGGCCCGAAGGAGATGCAGGCGCTGCAAGAAACGACCGCGCTGCTGCCGAGCGCGGCGAAGGTCGTTCGCAAGTTCGATTACTTCGAAGATCGGTTGAGCGTTACGCAGAAGGGCCCGTTGCCGGACAGCTATATGCGCCACGCGGCGACGCAGATTCGCCAGCCGAGCGAGGAGTAAATCCACTTAGCCCCCGGTCAATGACCGGGGGCTAAGTGATTGAGCGCGGCGTCTACGCTCGACGCCCTCGGCGGAACGCCCGAACGCCGCATCCGGCAATTGCGACCATCCCTAATGCGGCCGGTTCGGGCGCTGCCGATCCCGCGGGAACGGCAGCCCCGTGCGCCGCGGCAAAGTGCTGGCTCCAGATCGCCAAGTCGGCCGCATTCACGACGCGGTTGTGGTCGCCGTCGCCGGTCGGGTAGAGGGCGTTGGCGCCCAAATTGCGCTGCCATAGCAGGAGGTCGGTCCCGTCGACCTCGCCGTCCAGCGAGAAGTCTCCGCTGTTAGGCTCAATGACCCGAAACTCCGACAAGGGTATGCCGCTCACGAGATTGCGGTCGACGCTCGCGTCCCACCCTGCTGTACCGCGATACTCAACGAAGATTTTCGTCGAGCCGCCGTTGTCGATAAGGTACATGCCGTAATCCTGGAGCGCCCGCGCGATGGTTTTGGCCATCGGCGATAGTCCCCAGCTATTGAAGTCCGCTTCCGTGAGCGTGGGATCGAGCTGTAGCCGCGCGCCCTCCGGTAAATCGACGCCTGGGACGCCCGATCCGTCCGATTTCGAAGCCGGGAAGACGAAGTCTGAAGCGGCGTCGTCGTAGGCGAACGCCAAGGCATGGTCGATACGACCCTGATCGATTTCCCACTTGCGCACCAACCCCGCGAAGTAAGACGTGCCCGCGCCGCGTCCGGCGCTGGCATCGGCAAACCGGCCGTGATACTCTTCGGTGGTGTGGTAACGATTCCCGTTCGTCGCGTAATAGTCGCCGTTGGCGTGCTGGCCGAATTGCCAGAAGGAGTACTCCGTACCGCTGACAGGATCCCAAAAAGTGATCTGTCCGTCTGAGCCCGCGCCCGGCTCGACTCCCGGCGGGATCGGCACGTTCATGATGGTCGGATTGAAGCCGTAACCCTCGCGAGAGTTGTCGCCGTTGTCATACGATGAAAAATAATTCTCCACCACCACGCTCGCGCGAGGGGTGGCGGCATCGTAAAGGTAAATTGGGATCGTGTACTGATCGACGTCGGAGGTAAGCGGCAATCCGTTGTTTCTCATCGTATCGACGAGCGCTTGAGAGTCCGGATGAACGAGCGGACTGGAGCCGATCGGCGTGTTCCACGCGCTCGACGTGCTATAGGGACGATAGTGACCGTCGGCAGTTGGAGGATCGGCATTAGCTTTGGACGACAGCACAACGGCCAGTCCCAGTGGCAGTATAACGACCTGACTGTTTCTCGAACTAGCAAGCGTTCGAAATGAAGCGCACAACCGACTGCGAATGTAAGACATGGTCCTCTTCATATTCACACTTCCCTTCCATTACGTTTGTTCCGGGCGCGAAAATAGGATGGGTGCCTTTTTTTCTATCAGTAGACAAGGGCCATTCGACGGCGACGCTCGACTTCTAAAACGCCGGTTTGTGGAGTTCGCCGCCGCAATCGGATAAACAACTTCCAAGGCTAGTCTCGAGGAGCTGCCAGCGTCGATCGCCACATTCAAGTGCAAGCGTCGAGGCAACTGCTATTTCCATTCGGTCCCGCAGGGCGCGATGCGATAAATGAATTCATTCTCAATTTCGGCGTCCGACACACGCAGAAAGATTGCCGCGCCGACCTGGAACGTTTAGCCGAAAAAGGAACGCGAAGCCGACGGGAAATGCGCAAGCGCTCGCGTTCCCATGTTACTGCGTGGGACCGCACGACCGAGGGGCCGTCAGCAGCAGAATTTCCTTTTCGCCAGATCGGCAAGGGCTTTCAGATCGAGCTTGCCCGTGCCGAGCACGGGTATTTCGTCGACCGCCATGAAGCTGTCCGCGCCGGGGATCCATAGGTTCGGTAGGCCCGCTTTCTTGAGGTGTTCGCACACTTGCGCAGGCGACTTCGTCATCGCCTTCGTGTGAACCACAATTAGGCGTTCTCCCTTTTTTTCGTCGGGCACGGACGTGACGACCACGATCAGCTCGTCTTGATTGCCGCCCTGCACGAATTGCCCAATGGTCTCCTCGATGCTGAGGTGCGGCACCATCTCGCCGCCGATTTTTGAGAACCGGCTCAGGCGGCCGGTGATCTCGATGAAGCCGTGCTTGTCGATCTTGGCGATGTCGCCGGTGACGTACCAGCCGTCGCGAATCACGTCGGCCGTTTTCTCCGGCTCATGGAGGTAACCCTTCATCACGTTAGGGCCTTTCACCAGCAACATGCCGGGCCTCTCGACAGGCAGGTCTTCAAACGACTCGGGGTCCACCGTCTTGACCGCGACGCCGGCGACGGGGCGACCGACGGTGCCTTCCTTCGCGTCGACTTCGCCCGATTGCGAGCGACTGGGCGGAATGTTCACGCTCACCAGCGGCGACAGTTCGGTCGTGCCGTAGCCCTCGACGGGCCGCACGCCGAACTTTTCTTCAAAGGCGTCGCACAGCGGCGTCGGCAGTTTTTCGGCCCCGGCGACCACGACTTCCAGGTGGGCGAAGTCCTCCGGTTCGCACCGCCGCAGATAGCTTCGCAAAAAGGTCGGCGTCGCGAGCAGCACCGTGGCGCTCCACTTTTTAGCAAGCTTGCCGATCTGCTGCGCCTCGAGCGGCGAGAAGTGGTATACGCACCGCACGTCGAGTCCCAGTATCGTCCACAGCGTGACGGTGAA
>JBGSYU010000001.1:0-2067 GCA_041750715.1 Lacipirellula sp. | reverse complement strand
AAGTCCGCGCCAGATAACGCGGAAATGACCAAGCGACTTGAGGCAGCTCGTGCAGCCGCCAAGGAGGAGGGCGCGAAGAAGCAGAAATAAAAAAGGGCGGCCGACGAAACGCTGTTCACGCCAAGCTCCAAACAGTTAGCGCCGTTGGGCTTGGGCAAGTCAGTGCGTCGCCGACCACCGGTGGATCGGCCGAGGCCGGGTGCATTGCATCCGGCCTCGGTTTTTTTGTTGTTTGTTTAAGTATACGGCGCGAGCGGGTTGTTGGGGATGCAGCATAATCAGCAATCTGGGGTGGCCCCGGTTGGCGTACTCGCCTAGCGGGGTCGCCGCGGCGACAAAAGGTCGACGACGTCAGTCCGCGCAAACAGGCGGCTTCGACCAACGATGACTGGCCGCTTCCGGCGGCTGCGCCGCCCAGGTAGGCGAGTACGCCAACCTGGGCTACCCAGTGCGCACTACGCCTGCACAGTCGCCTTGCGAGGGTCGGTGCGGAGGATAATCTCGCTGATGCCGGTCTGATTGAAACCCTTGAAGCCGTCGTTACGTTCGAGGATTTCGAGGTGCGAGCCGAGGGCCCCGTCACGGCGGAACTGGTCGGCCTGTTCGGGCGTGATAAATCCGCCGGCTAGCGCCGCCTCGACGCGTTCGGACCGCACGGGCCAGACTTCGCCCTTCGTAAAGGCTTGCTTGAGGTGGGCCCAGTCGGTGAACGGGGTCATCGTTTCGACGCCGATCGCCGCGAGTTGCGGGCGGACCGCGTCGAAGTCGAATTGGCATTCGAGGTGGTGCATGCCGGCCTGCAAAAACGCTTCGCCGTGCAGTTTGCACCAGAGGCCGACCGTGCCGAGGTGTTCTTGCGGCGCGAGCGGTTGGTGGGCGAAGTCGCCGGCGACTTCTTCGGGAGTAAGGTCAACGTCGGCGAAGATCACGACGCCAGCGACCGGCTGTTCGAGCACCTGGGCGCCCCAGCCGGCTTCGCGGCCGGCGTAGAACCGCTCGCGGCACTCAAAACCCATACGTTCGAGCAGGGCGATCAGCATCGCAAAACTCTCGCGGCCGTTGCGGTAGGTGTGGTGGTCGTGATTGCCCCAGCCGAGGCCGAGCGATTGCTGCCGCCCGTACTGCACGCGGGCCGCGGCGTTGCGGGCCATCCAGTAGTCTCGCTCGGCGGCGAAGAACAGGTCGCACGCCCAGTCGCGGCCCAGGTCGGCGGCGGCGGCGTCGAAGAGATGCTCGGCGAGCTTGAAGCCTTCGGCGTCGGTGGCGCAATCACGGCGTCGTTGCGTGAACGATTGGCGATGCTTGGCCGCGCCGGCGATTTGCTGGGGGCGATTGTTCGAGTCAGCAAAACGCCGCCAACCGTGCCGCTCGAGGACTCCCAGTTGCGTGCCTTGCAACTCCCCCGGCAGCATGCAAATTTGGATCTGCGATCCCGCATGTCCGCCAGTCCCGACCTTTCCCACATCCATTGCACGGGCGAAATCTTCGACTGAGCTGACCTTAATCCAAAGCGCCAAGGGCACGTCTCCGCCGACTTGCAGTGGATGCAGCGTGTTTAGCAGACGAATGGTTGGAAAGATACCTTCGGGATGGCGCCATACGCCTTCTTCATCATTGGCGTCTCTTGTGTAGCCGGCCGCAGCCAACTCGTTCTCCTTGGCCGAACGAGTTCCCGCCTTGCCGTTGTTTCTCGGCTCGAAACCGACGTCGATCGAGTCGATCCAATCGACCAGCCGCGTGCCCGTCTCGTCGTGCATCCTCTGGCCGAGGGTCCCAATCTGCGGGTTGCTCCGAATGCACCGCTGAAGCAACGCGCCGACCAGCTCCGCGGCGGCGGGCTGCGGTTGCCAGTCGAAGTCGGTGCGAACATCCTGAAGTTGGATAGACATCATTGAGGCCTGTCAGTTCAAACGCCCGGTTACGTGGTCGTTATCCCAATTGTACCGCGCTCTCTATTCGACGAGACAGCGCGCCTTTGCGTTTTTTGTGCATGATCCGGCGCATGATTGGGCGGGACGCCTTTGAGGAGGCGGGACATTGCGATAGGGTGCTAGAGGTGAGCCTCGT